>DIVU01000118.1:19680-24419 GCA_002423365.1 Desulfuromonadaceae bacterium UBA6124
CTGCACCAGGGCTATGACGAAAATACGGTGATTTCCTTCAGCGGCACGGTGGTCGAAATCGTTTCCGGGCAGGGGCGGGAACCGGCCCTGGCGGTGGTGGAGAGTGCCGGGGAGCGGGTCTCGCTCGTCCTCGGCCCCGGCGACTACTGGCGGGAGCAGGGCTTGGAACTGCGCCCCGGCGATGTGGTTTCGGCGCGGGGTTCCAAGGCTCTGGGGAAGGACGGCGTCGCCTATCTCATGGTGCAAAACATCGCCCGTGACGGCGACAGCCGGGAAATTGCCTTGCGCCAGCGCGATACCGGCCGCCCGGCCTGGTCGGGCGGGCAGCGGCCCGTGCATCAGCGACCGATGCCGATGCGGCAGATGCGTGGCGGCCGCAACCATTAAGTGTTAACGGCTGATGAAAAACGCCCATCCGCGGCGTTGCCCTCATCCTCGTCGCTGCGGCGTACCGTACAGGCACGCCTCGCTCCTCGCATTTCGGGCGAGCCTTAAGCCACGGGTGGGTTTCGCCTCACTCCTCACCCCTCACGTTTTTTCCCCTTTTGCGCCGGACGGCGTCAGGACTTTTCTTCATGAACAGACTGTTTTCGGCCGCTCTGGCCGCACTGGTGATTTTCGCAACGTCGGTCGGCGCGGCTCGGGCCTTCGATCCCACCGAATACCGCATGGCCGAGCGTCCCCTTTTCTCTCTGGGGATCGGGCTGGACTACGAAACCGGCGATTACGGCACGGGCAGTGACAGCGATTTCGTTTCCGTCCCCCTCTATATCGATTTCTATCCCAGCGAGCGTCTCGACTTCGAGCTGATCATCCCCTACGTCTACCACTCCCAGGAGGACGGCGACGTATCGACAGTGGTCTACCGCACTTCCGGCGGTTCAGCCGCCGGGGCGGTGCGCGGCAGACGGGCGGCGGCGACTACCGATTCGACGACGACCACGACGACCACCACGAAAAGCCGCGATACTTCCGAGAGCGGCCTGGGGGACATCACCCTGACCGCGGGCTACGTTCTGGTCGAGGAAAACTCGGGCACGCCCCAGATCCGCCCCACCTTCTATCTCAAGTTCCCCACGGCGGACGAGGACAAGGGGCTCGGCACCGGCGAGTTCGATTACGGTCCCGGTCTGACTCTCGCCAAATGGCTGGGCGACTGGCATCTTTTCGCCGAAGGGGTCTACGTTGTGCAGGGGGATTCGGATCTGTACGATAGCCAGAATTATTTCCGTTACAACGGCGGCCTCGGTTATCAGTTGAACGACGGCCTCTACGGCGCCGTGCAGGCGGTGGGGGCGACCGCCCCCGCCGACGACGCCGACGAAGCGCTGGAAGGTCGCCTCAAACTGGTCTGGCGCCCGGTTGCGGATGTGGCCTTTGAAGGTTATGTCGGCACCGGCTTGTCGGCCGGCAGCGCCGATTTTACCTCCAGCCTGGCGGTCTTTTTCGACTTCTGACACAAAAGGGGGGGGCGTCGTCGGGCGCCCCCCCGATTCCGTTCCATTCTTTTCCTTCCCTGCCACGCCCTCATCCCTGTTGTCATCAATCGACAATGACCTGCCCCAGTTGCGTCTCCGGAATCAGTTGCCGTTCCAGCAGAGCCCCTTTGAAGCGCTGGGTGATATCGCTCGCCAGCAGCCGCTCGAAACGGATATCGAGAACGTAGGCCTTGACCGTCAGTCGGGTCAGGAAGGTGCGGTCGAAGCGGTCCTCGATCAGTACCCGGATCGGCTTTTTGAGGTAGACGTAAGGGGAGCTGCCGGCCGATTCATGGGCCAGATCCCGCAGCAGGCGGAGATCGAGATGGGCGGGGAGGATAAAATGGACCTCGACCATTTCATCGAGGGCGCCCGAGTTGGAGTTCGAGACGGCCTGCCCCAGCACCAAGGCATTGGGCAGGGTCACGGTGCTGTCGCCGAAGGTATGTACGCGGATCGAGCGCAGGCCGATGTTGGTCACTTCCCCGTAGTGGTCGCCGACCTGGATCATGTCGCCGACCCGGAAGGGCCGGTCGAGCAGGATCAGGATGCCGGCGATGACATTCTTGATCAGATCCTGGGCGCCCAGGCCGAGGGCGAGGCCGGCCGAGGCGCTGATGGCGATGAGGGTGTTTACCGGCGGGTTGAAGACGGCGAAGATGATGAAGACGACAGCGTTGATCCAGATCAGCAGCCGCAAAACCGGAAAGACGCTGGCGATGAGCAGCCGATGCCGACCGAATTTTTTTTGCAGCCGTTCCGCGCCAAGCCGGAGCAGGTGGACAAAGAGCAAGGTCGCGGCAAAACAAACGATCGCCAGCAAAAGTCGCCCCGGTGAGAACTGATTGAGGAGGTTCTGAAAGGTTTCTTCCTTCATGGCCTTTTCCGTTCAATAAAGGATATTCATGACTTCCAGTGTTTTGACGACCGGAGTGTAGTAGACGGGATTGAGCCGGTAGCGGACTTCGCCCTCCGCTCCCTTCGGGGGCTCGGTCAGCAACAGTCCGAGGCTCGCCAGGTATTCCAGGCGCAGGCGGCCGGTCAGGGGATCGCAGTGGAAGATGCGCTGGTGTTCCTCGGCCGAAAGCCCGCCGTGGCCGAGAACCTCCGCCAGGGTGAAGTGCTGGTCGCCGTCCAGCGCCCGGAGAAAGGAGAAGTCGATCTTTCCCAGGGGGCAGGCGCGAAAACTCTCGGTTTCGGCATCGTAGCCGAGGCACAAGAGCCAGTAGTGGAAAGCCGCGTCGAGGTTGCCGCCGCTGGCCGCGAAGAGTTCGCGGAAGAAGCGGTTTTCCCGCTCACGCCCGTCGCCGGAGGTTTCATTGGCCTCCTTGGCGTTTCTTTCACCGGCGAAGGTCAGCGGATAGGCGGAAATGCGCTGGCGCAACAGCAAAACCTGGCGAATCTCCTGCTGGCCGGCGAGCAGGGTCGAAATCTGGTGGGTGAAGAAGCGGTTGATCTGGTACTGGTAATCGAGGCGTTCCCAGGGGACTTTGCGAAAGGTGACCAGCCAGAGAAAATGTCGGCGAGTGGCCAGCAGCAGATAGCACAGGGGCTCTACCGCGCGGCCGCCCCCCACCACTCGCAAGGCCAGGTTGTGCCCGCCTTCGACCAGCACCATGCCTTTCGGGCGGGTCAACAGTTCCCCGACCAGTTCGTCGAGGGTGGCGACCGGTTTTTTGATGTCGAACCCCTGCCGGAACAGTTCGATGACATCCTCCGGGGTTTGTAATCGCCTATCGATTTCCAGGCGCAGCAGTTGCCCCTGAGCGCCGTATTCGCTGGCAAAACAGTTGACCAGCGAGGTCTTGCCGCTGCCTTCCGGGCCGATCACCGCCAGGCTGCACGCCTGACCCTGTTCCCAGCGGGTGAACAGGTCATCCAGCACCTCGAGCTCCTCCTCGCGGGCGACGAGAAATTCCCGGGTCTTCAACGGGCCGAGGGTGAAGAGCCGGCGGTGCAGGGGGGGGAAGGATTCGCTGCGGCGCAGCACTTCCCGGGCGGATGGCAGGTCGGTGAGGCTCAGGCGCTTTTCCTGTGGGGCCGCTTCCTTGTGCAGAATCTCCTGCAGGTTGCTGAACATTTTGTGTGAAACGGCCCGCAGGAGGGGAGTCTGTTCCTGGCCGGAGATGTCGAGATAGCGATGGAGCGCCTTTTCCCCTCGGCGCTTGAGGCCCTCGCCCAGATCTCGCCAGGGCCGGGAGCCGGCATATTCCCCCCGGGCCAGTTCCCGGCCACAGACTTCCAGGCGTTTGGCCAGTCCGGTCCAGTAGTCATCCAGGGGGGCGAAGAGTTCGGCGATCTGCTGCTCGGCGGCGGTGAGAACGCCGCAGGCGAGTTGTTTGGCCTCTTCGACCCCCTTGCCGAAGTCGCCGGGAGACGTCCCCTCGTCTCCGGAAGCGACGAGGCGGGCCAGCTCTTCCTCGGCAACCTGAAAATGAAAGCGGAGGCTCGGCCAGAGGTCGGTCACGCGGCTGTGAAGGCGCGCGCTCAGTTCGTTCTGTTCCTCGACCAGGGGATGGCGCTCCAACTGTTCGGCGTTCGGCAGGTTCCCGGCCGGTCCGGTGAGCAGGCCCCGGGCGCGGGCGGTTTCCCGCAAGCGGAAGGCGAGCCGGGCCGACAGTCCGGCGTCTGTGGGGAGGGGGAGGGCGTCTCTTTCGGCCTGATAACGTTCCAGCTGCCGCCGGGCGCTGTCGGTGAGCTTTTCGAGCAGGGCGAGGACCGTTTTCTTGCCCCCGAGCCGCCCCTTGGCGGCCTGATCGAACTGGGGGCGAACCTTCTTCAGCAGCCAGGTGCGCTGGGCGGTTAGTTCCGTTTGCAGGCGCTTGATGAATTCTTTCGCCTCTTCCGGCGACGGGTTTTTTGGCCGCTGCGCGAAGGGTTCGGCCAGTTGCCGTTGCCCTTTGGCGAGGGCCTCCAATAACAGGTTCACGGCTTCGGCCTGAGCGGTCCGGAAGGTGTCGCTGTCGGCCCGGCACTGTTTCAGAACCTTTTCATCCAGCGCCGGCGGCTGGGGGGCGGGCGAGGCGGCGGGATTCGGAGGGACTGGCGAATCTGTTTCCGACATGGGAACTCCGGGGATTGAAGGACAGGTTGCGGTTTTTCAGGTTCTCAATCATAACCGAAGTTTCCGGCGATTGAAGCAGGAACTCCTCTTTTGCAGCGCCGACCACCCGCGCACGAAGAAGCTCGACCCGTAGCCGCGATTCGGCTATCATGTCGTTCATGACGACTCTTCTCCTTTTGTTATATCTCTTCACACTC
>DIVU01000177.1 GCA_002423365.1 Desulfuromonadaceae bacterium UBA6124
GCGAAGCCGCCGCCGACGGTGCGCAGGTTGGTCAACTGTCCCCGGTAGAGGCGGGCGGTCACCCCCAGCACCCGGTCGCGGTAGGCATAGAGGCGGAAGTCAGTCTTCATTTCCGGGAACTCGTCCCCCCCCGTCAGAGAAGGGGGGACATGGCGCTGGACCAGGGTATCCTGGGGATCGAGGAGATCGAAGCGGCCTCGGGTGATCTTGGCGCCGAGCAGCACGCCCTGACTGCCGAAGCGGGTAACCGGCTTGAAGACCCAGTTTTTTTTATCCCGCCAGAGGCTTTCCCGATCCAGATCGGCGAGCAGTTGGCTCAAGGGCACCAGCTCCGTCAGCAGTCGGCGTTCTTCGGCGGCAAGCCCGAGTTCCGTCAGGGCTTCGCTGTCGGACCAGAGGGCCAGGCGGCGTTTGTCGGCGAGCAGGCCGTAGGCGAAGGGGTTGGGGCTGAGGCAGACCGTCCCGGCGCGGTAGGCGGCGCGCAGGCCGGTCAGGGCTGGGTCTTCCAGGTAGAAATCGCAGTGCCGGTTGTAGATCAGTTCTATCTTGTCCCCCCCGTACCGGACCCCTTCCGCCCCGGCCGTCAGTTCGGCGGCATCAACCAGGGCCACGGGAACCTTCCACGCCTCTTCCAGCAGCTGTCGGCAGTAGTCCATCTCACCGTAAAGGAATTGCGCGTTCGGCTCTTCATCGATAATCGCCAGGCCCGTCGGTTGCCGCGAGCGGTCGTCGTTCCAGGCCCGCAGCTCCTCACGGAACGGGCCAAGCAGCCGCGCCCTGGCGCGCGGCGGCAGCTTGGCCGGATTCAGGACCGTTTCGCCGTGGCAGGCGAGCAGGGCCGGGAGCCAGCCGCCGGCGTTGGTGTTGACCTCGATCAGCCGGGGCCCGGCGGCGGTCTGGTGAAAGTCGTAGCCCATCATCAGGGCATCGTGCCCGGGATCAAACTGGGAGATTTCCGGCAGCTCGGGCCAAAGCCTGGCACGGTAGGACGGGTTGCGGCTCAACCGGTAAAGACATTTGACCAGCTGTGCCATCTGCTTGAACGACCGGCGGGGCAGGAACGCCGGCTGGCTGCTGATCACGTCCGTGTAGGGATGCATTCGGACCTCCTCGCATAGGTTCCGTGTATCTTGCCACACCCGGCGCATTTGCCCAAGTCCTTGAAATGTCCCTTGGAAAATTCTTTCATCCGGGCTTTGACAGGGACTCATCCTCCGGCATACTTATGGGGCGGCAACCTGTTGCCGACATTCATCGACCTTAAAGGAGACCTGATCATGACTCAACCGCTGAACCTGAACGACGCCCTGAAGCAGGCCATCCAGACCGAAAAAGATGTGATGGATTTCTATAAGCGGGCGGCCGACATCGCCAAGAATCCCCAGGGGAAAAAAGTCTTCGAGACCCTGGCCAAGGATGAGCATGAACATGCCGGCCACTTCTTTCATGTCTACCCCGGCACGGATCTCGGCGCCTTCGAGGATTTCATGAAGCGTCCGCCATCGGCGGGCTTGGCCCTGCACGCCAATCTGGAAAAAGCCCTGGCCGCCGGCGGGAGTGAGCGCCAGGCCATGGAAATCGCCATGAAAGAGGAGCAGAAGCTGGAAAAGGATCTGCTCGATACCGCCGCGCGCATCAGCGATCCGAAGATCAAGGCGGTTTTCGAGAAAATGGCCAAAGAGACCAATCACCACTACCAGATCATCGAATCCGAATATGCCCGTATCATGGGGATGGTTCACGAAACCGAGATTAATACCTATGTGAGGGAGTAGCGGGCCGTCGTAAAAATCCCTTTGCGGTTTTTCTGTTCATGACCGGAGCCCCGGTCCTCCCTATTCCCCAGCCGACAGGAGGTGAGCATGCCCCAGGAACTCAAAATGCAGGAAGCCCTGAAGCAGGCGATTCATGCCAAGAAAAATCTCATGGATTTCTACGTCAAGGCCGCGGAAGTCAACAAAAATCCCGCCGGGAAGAAGGTTCTTGAACGACTGGCGAGTGAAGTCCGGGAAAATGTGGCGCGCTTCTTCGATTACTACAAAGGCTCCGATCTTGGCGCCTTCGACGCCTTTATCAACGGACCCCCGCATCCCGATTCGGCCATGCTGGTTTCTTTGCAGAAGGCCCTGAGCGATAACATGTCCGAACGCAAGGTGCGGGAGCTGGCCATGCAGGAAGAAGAGGACATGGAGAAGACTTTCACCATGCTCTCCCAAAAGGTGATCGATCCCATGGTCCGCGCTGTTCTTGAACATGTGGCCAAGGAAACGCGTAATCACTATGCCATTATCGAATCGGAATACGCCCGCACCATGGGCATGGTCCATGAAACCGATATCAACACTTATGTGCGCGAATAGTCATTGAATAAACAATCCGCCAAGAAAAAGCCCCGGCTTTTCAGGTCCGGGGCTTTTTTGTGTCCGCGGACGATGAAGATTTGTATAGACTAATTTTTATTGGAGAGGCGAAGGGTCCGTGCTAGAGTTCGGGCCTCTGCATTGACCATCGAGGCAAGGAGGGATTGCTCATGCGCAAGATCAAAGATTGGCCCGAAGCCGAACGTCCCCGGGAGAAGATTCTGCTGCAAGGGTCGGCGGCCCTGACCGACGCCGAGCTGCTGGCGCTGGTGCTGCGCACTGGGGATGCCGCCAGCGGGACCAGCGCCGTCGATCAGGCGCGGTTGCTGCTGAGCCGGTTTCGCAACCTGCGTGGCCTGGCCCGGGCCACGGCTGCCGAGTTGAGCGAAACCAAGGGGATTGGACCGGCCAAGGCAGCGGAAATGCTGGCCGTTTTCGAGCTTGCGCGGCGCTTCGGCGGCGAGGATCTGCAGCCGGGAGCGCGTTA
>DIVU01000338.1 GCA_002423365.1 Desulfuromonadaceae bacterium UBA6124
GTATAGCCGCTGGTGAAGAGAACACGGGTGTCGGGCTTGAGGCCGATGATCTCGCCATACGCAGCGACGCCGCTTTTCTTCGGCATCACCACATCGAGAATCACAAGATGTATTCTGTCCTGATGACGGAGAAATGAGTCCACCGAATCCTGCCCGTCCACGGCTTCGATTACCTCGTAGCCTGCATCCTCGAGCACCAGGCGCACAAGCCGCCTGACCGGCGGATCGTCCTCGCAGACCAGGATGGTTTCGCCCCCCCCCTTGAAGATCTCCTCATCGCGGAATGTATTCACCTGGTGATGCCGGCCAAGGAGCGGCAGAAAAATGGTGAAGGTCGTGCCCTGTTCGGGTGTGCTCTCCAGCAGTATATGCCCCCCGTGCTGCTGGATGATGCCATGAACGATTGACAACCCCAGCCCCGTCCCCTTTCCCGGCGTCTTGGATGTGTAGAAAGGCTCGAAAACCCTTTGCAGGAACTCGGCGGGGATACCCTCCCCGGTGTCGCCAAAGGAAACAACGGCGTAGTCGCCAGGTTTTCCCCTCCCATAGATGCTCATGAATTCATGGTCCAGTCGTCTGTGCTCCGTCCTGACGCAGATGGTTCCGCCATCGGGCATGGCATCCCGCGCATTGGTCGCCAGGTTCATCAGCACCTGCTCGATCTGACCGCTGTCCGCATTGACGAACAGGGGCGCCTGGCCCTGCTCGAGCACCAGTTCGATATCCTCGCCGATCAGCCGCCTCAGGAGTTTGCTCATATTTGTGAGGATCACCTGAACATTCACCGGCCTCTTTTCGAAGGGCTGTTTCCGGCTGAACGTCAGCAGACTGCGGGTGAGCACGGCTGCCTTCTCACCTGCGGAGCAGACCATTTCGGCGAAATTGCGCAGTTCGGAATCCGCGGGGAGCTTTTTCAGGATGATCTGGCTGCAGCCGATGATAGCGGTCAGGTGATTGTTGAAGTCGTGGGCCACCCCGCCGGTAAGTCGGCCGATATCCTCCATCTTCTGGGCGTGGTACAGCTGTTCCTGGAGCTTTGCGCGTTCTTCTTCAGACCGTTTGCGCTCGGTGATGTCCTCAAGAATGCAAGCAAAACGGTTTATCTCGGGCCGAAACGCCGTAACTTCAAAGTATCTGTCCAAATCCCGGGAATAGTTCTCGAAATGGACCGCTTCACCGGTCAGCGCTACTTTGCCATAGGTATCAATCCAGTGTTTCTCGATGCGCGGCATCACCTCCCGCACCGACTTCCCGATTATCTCGGCGCCCTGCATACCGGTCAAGCGCTCAAAGGCGGGATTGACAGCCAGAAACCGGTAATCGACCGGACTGCCGCCCGCATCGCAAACGATCTCGTGGACCGCAAACCCATCCAGCATCTCACGGAACAGTGTCTGATACTTCTCTTCCGTTCTCCTTCTCTCAAGCTCGCCGGCCGCGCGAGCGGCAAAAGTGGTAAGCAGCGAAAGCGCCTGGGGGGTTTCCTCCATGGATTTATCGTCGAGAACAGCCAGCAGGCCAAAGGTGTTCCCTGCGGCATCGCGCAAGGGCATACCCCAATAGCTCTCGGCTTCCATCAATGACAGCAGATGGTCACCGGGATAGAGATTCTGAATACCGCGGGGATAGAAACAGACACCCTTCGTGACAACATGTTCACAGGGCGTGCCTACGAGCAAGTAATTGAAGTTTTCCGCGAAGCCTCCATCCTGCCAGACGGCGATCGTGTGGGCCATGGCCGGATCTCCCCCGTCAATGGCGACCAGCAGCGCATAACGCTTCTTCAGGGAAACGGCCAATTGGCGAACCAGAAAACGAAATATATCCTGTCCCGAGGTTAATCCGCTCTCGGCAAGAAGCCGCAGCATATCCTCCGAATGCTTTCGCTCGGTGATGTCCCGGGCGAAACCTTCAATGACCGGCTCGCCTGAGGCATCGGCCGGTTTGATCCTGGCATCCACAGTGAGGCAGATGATTTCCCCGTTCTTTTTCCTTGCCGGGAATTCAAAATTAGTAACCTCGACATGCTTCCGCAGAAGGGATAGAAATTCTTTCCTGCGGCGAGGGTCGACGTAGAGTTTGCCGGGCAGGTTGCTGAAGGTTTTCAGAACATCTTCCGCTGAAACGCAGCCGACAATTTTCATCATCTCACGGTTTCCATCGAGGATTTTGCCGTCCAGAGTGGTGCGGAAGATGCCTATGGGCAAGCTTTCAAATAGTTCGCGGTACTTGGCCTCGCTTTTCTCCAGCGCTGCCTGGCTCGCTTTCAACCGGCGGTCCAAGGCATGACGATGAAGAGTCATCTCGACCGTAGCTACCAACTCCCGCTCGGAAACGGGCTTGATGAGATAGCCATAGGGCGAGGCAATCTTTGCCTTCTCAAGCAACGCATCCCGGGAAAACCCGGTCATAAAGACAATGGGGATTTCGGTCGCGCGGTAAATCCTCTCGGCTGCCGTTATACCGTCCATTGCCCCGGCCAACTCGATATCCATGAGCACCAGATCAATGTTCCGTCCACCCGGGGAGGCGACCGCCTCCTCTCCTGAAGCCACGGGCCCAAGTACCGTGTAGCCCAGACCGGTAAGTATGTTTTCGAGGTAGGCGGCCAGAATGCCGTCGTCCTCTACAATGAGAATAGTTGCTTTACTCATGGATATTCCTTCCGTTTCTGACCGAAATATTCAGGGCAAACCGCATTCCATCAGCATAGGTAGTGGGGCAATCTTTTCCTTGCGAAAATCGATTGTTGCTTTTACTGTTACTGCCGTGACGCTCTCTTTCTCCCCATGAAAGGATTCCCCCATGCCGCGCCGCTGCACTCTCATCATTAACCCCCTCTCCGGCGGATTCTCTCCCGCAAGGGTGCTCGAAGCAACGGTCAGCCTCGAAAGAAACGGCTTCCTCCCGACCATCCTGGAGGCCCGAGAACCCGACGTTGCAACCCGATGCGCCCGTCAGATCTGCCGTGAAGAGGAAAATCCCCTGATCATCGTCGGCGCGGGCGACGGTACGATAAACTGCGTCGTCAACGGGCTTTCGCCGGGTGTCGCCACCCTTGCCGTCATCCCTTTCGGCACATCCAATGTCTTGGCACGGGAAGTGGGCATAACCACCCTCTCCCGCGCCCTTGAAAAAATCTCCGCAGGAGTCTCCCGCGCGGTTTCCGTCGGCCTCATTGAAAAGGACGGAACGGAGCGCACCTTTCTCCTCATGGCGGGGGTCGGGTATGACGGCGCAGTGGTCAAGGGGGTACGCACCCATGAAAAGAGACTGTTGCGCAAAGGGGCATACCTCTTGTCTGCGCTCCGCCTGCTCCCGGCGTGGGATACCGGCCGTCTTGAAGTCACCGCGGGTTCGACCGTCGTCGACTGTCATACGGTCATCGTCTGCAACGCGGCAAAGTACGGTGGAGAGAGTATCATTGCGCCCGACGCGTCCCTGTTTGCGCCGGGATTGCGGATAGTCTGCCTTGTGGACGGAACCCGTGCGGCGTTCCTCAGGTTTGCCTGCCGCCTCCTGATGAAAAAAGGGGCGGCCGGACCCGGCGTTGTCACCTTTCCGGCGGAGGAGGTGGGAATCCGCGGCACGAAGCCGCTGCAGACGGACGGTGACTTCTACTGCCATGCACCGGTCAGGATTCGGAGCGTTCCGGATTTTTTCCGGCTTATCGTATAGAAGCAGATCCACGTGTACAAAAACCGATTGTCACGGCACGGCGCTACCCATCGGAGTGACAGACGCGGTTCCTTCCTTCCGCTTTCGCCCGATACAGCGCCAGATCCGCCGTGCGCAGCATCTCGTCGACGGTGGAGGTCCCGCTTCCCGTGACCGTTCCAATGCTGACGGTGACGGAGATAGGCCCCGCGCTTGTTTCGAGCGTGGTTTCGGCGACCCGGCTGCGCACCCTTTCGTACACGCATTCGAACGGTTCGTCTTTCCGCCCCGGCGCGATCACCAGGAATTCCTCTCCACCGTAGCGGCCGGTGATATCATACTCCCTGAGATTTCTCCGGACCGTCCGGACAAAACCGATCAGCACTTCATCCCCTACCTGATGGCCGTAGGTATCATTGATTTTTTTGAAGAAATCGATGTCCAGCATCCCGATACTCACCCTGCCGCCTTCACGTCGCGCCCGTGAGATCTCCCTTTCCAGGATTTTCAGGATGGCGCGACGATTGAAAATACCGGTCAGGGCGTCGTGCAGAGCCTGATGCTCCATGGCATCGCGGGCTTCCACCAAGGCGGTCTGCAGTTCCACCATTCTTCGACCGACCCGGATGCGCGCCATCAACTCGTCGTTATCATAGGGCTTGCAGATGTAATCGTTGGCGCCCGCGTCCAACCCCTGCACGATGTCGCTTTTTTCTCCCTTTCCGGTCAGCATGATCACATAGTGAGGGTTGGACGATTCCTTTTCCCTGATGAGGCGACACACCTCAATCCCGTCCATCTCCGGCATGTTCCAGTCGAGAAGGACCAGTCTCGGCGCATCATCCCGCTGCAGGATATCCCACGCCGCGGCGCCGTCCCCGGCGACGACGGGGTCATAGCCCCATTTTTTCAGGATCGCGGTCAGGATACTTCGCGAGGTGCGGTCGTCTTCGGCAAGAAATATATTCATGCAAGTACCTCCCGGATACATGCCCGCAGCAGTTCGTACCGGCGCTCCAGTTCCAGCAGGAGCGCCGGAAGTGCCCCACGATCGCCGGCCGCGCCGGCTTTCTCAATTGCAAAGGCGGCTTCGCTGAACGCCATGCCGCCGATATTGGCCGCGGCGCTCTTGATGGTGTGGCCGCGGATTCCGGCCTGCTCGGTGTTGGCGTTGTCTATCCGTTCTCTCAGGTCGGCCAGCTGCAGCGACATATCTTCCAGGAAACCGGACAGGATTTCGGCTGCCAGGGCCTCGTCGTCCATCAGCCGTGTCAGAAGGGCCTGACGGTCAAAGACGACGGCGGCCGGGTCGGGCGCCGCTTCTTCGCTCGCGACCTCGCCGGCCGGGGCCGCATCTTCGTCACTCGTCAGCCATTTTTGCAGGACAGCCGAAAGATCCGACGGGCTGATCGGTTTCGGGATGTAATCGTCCATGCCGTTTTCGAGGCAGCGTTCCCGGTCACCTTTCAGGGCATGGGCGGTCATGGCGATAATCGGGATTTTCGGATTCGGGACCTTCGTCTGACCCGAACGAATGGCCCGGGTTGCCTCGAAGCCGTCCATGACCGGCATCTGCACGTCCATGAGAACGATGTCGTAGGGGACCGTTTCCAAGGCCAGTATCACCTCCCGACCGTCCGCTACCGCATCGGCGCGGTAGCCCATTTTTCCCAGCATTCCCAGGGCGACCTGCTGGTTGGTGACATTGTCGTCCGCCAGAAGGATTCGTACCCTGAGACGTTGAGCTTCACTGATGGTATGGCGGGTGACAAGAGGCGGGGGCTGCTCCGTGTCGTGATGGATAGCGTTTCCCAGCACCGTCGCAAGACAGTCATACATCTGTGACTGCTTCACCGGCTTGGTCAGGTAGGCGGAGAATCCCAGTTTTCTGTAGCGCCTCGCATCGCCGCGCCTGCCCAGCGAGGTCAGCATTATCATGAGAATATCGCGCAGTTCCGGATCGGACTTGACGGCGGCGCCGAGGTGTTCACCGTCCATGTCGGGCATCTGTATGTCGGTAATCATGATGCGGAAGGGATCGCCTTCCCTCCGGGCCGCGCGCAGCATGTCCAGCGCGCTGATTGCATCCTCAGCCTCTTCATGACGCACACCCCATGATTCCAGCTGTTCCGACAGGACCTGCCGGTTGGTGGCGTTATCATCCACAATCAGGACCCTGGCGCCGCGGATATCGGCATGCCGCGACTCTTGCCGTCTGCCGTCAAGGGGCTGTTTCTCGAATTCGATGGTGAACCAGAAATTGGATCCCCGCTCCTCGATGCTTTCCACCCCGATTTCACCACCCATTAATTCCACGAGGCGTTTGGAGATGGCAAGCCCCAGTCCCGTGCCGCCGAATCTGCGGGTTGTCGAGGCATCCACCTGCTCGAATTCATTGAAAATAAGCTCGCGTTTGTCGGCAGGAATGCCTAGACCCGAATCCCGCACCTCGAACCGCAAGGTAAGGTGATCGTCGGTTTCCTTCAGTACAAACACCTCGATGACCACTTCTCCCTGAGAGGTGAATTTGATGGCATTGCCGCCCAGATTGATGAGGATCTGCCGCAGGCGGCCGGGATCACCCCTGAGAAATGTGTAGATTCCCGGTTCGATGCGGCAGACGAAATCGAGTTTCTTTTCATGGGCGCGCAGCGCCAGCAGCTCAACGGTGTCTTCGACGGTCACGCGCAGGTCGAAGTCGAGAATCTCCAGCTCAATCCGGTCTGCCTCGATCTTGGAGAAATCGAGGATGTCATTAATGACTCTCAGAAGGGTTTCACCGCTTGAGCGAACCACTTCGGCATAGGTCCGCTGTTCCTTTGTCAGTTTCGTATCGAGCAAGAGCCCGCTCATGCCGATAATCCCGTTCATCGGGGTGCGGATCTCGTGGCTCATATTGGCCAGAAACTGGCTCTTGGCGGCATTGGCCTCCTCGGCCCGTCGGGTCTGGTCGGCGAGGTCGCGGTTGAGGGTGCGCAGGGCTTCCTCGGCCCGTTTGCGGTCGGTGATGTCGATCGAGGTGGCGAGCACCCGATCCTGATCACCGATTTTGATTGGGCTGAGTTGGACCAGTTCCCAGAAGAGTTCGCCGTTGGCCTTGCGGTTAAGCCATTCGAAGCAATGCTCCCCCTCGTCCCGCACCTTGCGTAGCCAGGCCAGAGCGTCGGCGAAGGAGTAGGGAGGATCCAGCCAGAAATCGAAAGATTGCAACTCTTCCAGATGGTTGAGTCCGTACATGGCGATCGCCGCCGGGTTGGCGTCGACGATCTTCCCTGTGTCCGGATCGTGGAGGATGAGTGAGACCATCGGCTCGTTGAAGAGACTCTTGAACTGTTCCTCGCTGGCGCGCAGGGCGGCCTCCATGGCTTTGCGCGAGCAGATGTCGGTGATGAAGCCGTGCCAGAGGATGCTGCCGTCGGGGAGTCTTTCCGGAGACGCGACCCCTTCCCGCCAGCCGATGGTGCCGTCAGGCCACAGCACCCGATGTTCGTTGCGCCAAACCTCCAGGGTTGCGGCGGAGCGTTGGATACTCTTTTTCACCTCGTCGAGATCTTCGGGGTGAATCACGGAAAAAATCGGCTCGGCGCTTTCCCGCAAGGGCTCCGGACTCAGGTCGTAGATTTCCTGAATTCGCTCACTGGCGTAGGGCAAGGTGACACGGCCGTCGGGATAGAGGCGGGATTGAAAAATCATCCCCGGCACCTGGGCCGAGAGCTTGCGCAGCAGGGCGTCGCCGGCCTCGGCGCGAGCTTTTTCCACCTGCAACCGGCGATTTTTGTGCATCACCAGCAAGGTCAGCTGCAAGACCAAGGCGCTCATGAAGATGGCGACCGTCGCCGGCAGCCGGTACTTTTGCCAGACATCCCCGGCGGTGAACTGAGGGGGAACGTCGAAGGGGGGCTCGCGCAGGGTTTCCAGCAGTTCCCGGACCGGTGTGTAGTTGAGGGGAATGGAAAAACCGTGAATGCCGATGGCGCGGGCCACTTCCCCCCCCAGGGGGAGCTGCAGCAGCGCGGCGGTCATGGCGTTGGCCGCCTGCTCGTCGACATGGGGCATGGCCAGCAGCGGCCATTCGGGGTAGAGGCGGGTGGAGAGGGCCAGGGGAAAGCGCGGGAGGTTCTGGTCGTTGATAATCCGCAGCTCCCCGGGGCGAACCCGTTCTTCCCGAATGAGCATTTCGACCACTCCGGTGCGTACCAGTGCCGCATCCGCCTCGCCACGCAGCAAAGCCTCCACCGCCCGGTCGTGGGGCATGCCGGTTTCCAGGATACTGGCTTCCCGGGTAAGGTCGAATCCCTGTTGCAGGCATTCGACGTTCTGCATCAGGAAGGCGCCCAGGGATTTGCTGTTTGGCGTGGCCACCCGGCGGCCGATGAGGTCCCGCAGGCTGTGTATCTCCTGGTTCTTCTCCAAGGTGACGACGACGCCGCCGAAGGCGCGGATCGGTTTGCCGTCCTCGGTGTTGATGAGCGTAACCAGCGGCGAGGAGATGGCGTGACTGTGGGAAAGCCGAATGTAGTGCGTAGGGGGCGTCAGGACGAAGTCGACTTTGTGGAGGTCGATAGCCTCGACCATTTCTTCCAGAGGCAGGGCCACGAGACGCACCCGGAAGCCCCGGAGATGGCGGTTGAGATAATCAGCCAGGGGCGTCCACTGGGCTTCGACATAGGGTTTATCCCGGTAGGCGGTAATCGCCAGGGAGAGTGTTTCCACTTCCGTTTCGGCTTCGGCGGCCGGCAGGGGCGGGGCCATGAAGAGCAGCAAGAGTAGTGCCCCCAGGCAGGAGAGGAAAAGGCGGCTCATAACCCGGTCTCCCGGGGGAGATAGGCGGCGCTGAGCAGGTTGTCCAGGCGCGGCGGACGGTGCAGCAACCCCGTGTCGGTCATCCAACGGGCCAGGCGTTCGGCCGCCGGGACAAGCGAGGCCTTCCCCGGGGAGAGATAGCGCCGGTTGATGACGGCATCGGGCAGCTCGAGGTAGCGGTAGGCGGCGATAATCGCTTCCGGATCGATACGGAGAAAATTCGTCAGGCGGTAGGAGGTGTCGATGGGGTTGTCGCGCAGCCGGCGCCGGGCCTGGAAGTAGCCGCGCAGCAGCAGTTCCAGGTGCCGTGCATGGCGGGAGAGGCTGTCGGCGCGTACCGCCAGCACATCGAAGATGGTGTCGGGCATCCGGCGGCTGTCGAAGAGACGGCGGGCGCCGCCGCTGTTGAGCACCCGGCTGACGATCGGCTCGTAGGTCACCAGGGCGTCGATCTCGCCGGCGCGCCAGGCGGCTTCGTGGCCGTCGGCTCCGATCGGCACCACCGTCAACGCGTCGCGGGAGAGCCCCGCCTCTTTCAGGACCGTGTCGACCATGATCATGCCGACGGCGTTCGTTTCCGCGCCGATCCGCCGCCCGGCCAGATCCCTCAGGGTGCGAATGTCCCCCCGCGCCAGCAGGACGTCGGCCCCCAGGGACTGGTTGAAGATCAGGACGATCCGCAGGTCGAGCCCCTCGTCCAGCAACCGCAGGGTTTCGTCGAGGGTCAGCCCGGCGCCGTGGACGGCATTTCCCTGTAGCAGCTCCATGGAATCGCCGGCGGAAAGGCTTTCCATCAGGTGGATGTCGTTTCTCGGCAGATAGTCCAAATCCCGCGCCAGAAAGAGGGGGGCGTAGCCGAGCCAGCCGTGGGCGGCGATGCGCAGGGGCTCGGTATCGAAGAGGCTGCAGCCGGTCAGGCAGGCGAGACCGGGCAGGGCCGCGAGCAGGGCCAGGCAGCGGCGCCGGGAAAGGCCGCGGACTTGCGGGCTAGAGTTCTTCGAAATCGCCATCGTCCTCCCCCGGCTCCTCTCCTTCCTCGGCGAAGTCCTCATTCATGAAACGAGCGAGAAAACGCTGGTTGTCCCGGATGCGCGCCGCCACCTCCCGCTCGATTTCGGCCAGTTCGGGGAAGCGGCTGGCCAGCGGGGTTGGTTCCGCCGTTTCGTTGGCGGAGGGTGATGTGTCGTTGCCGGTTTCCGGTTTTTGCTCTTCGCTCATGGATGAATGTTAGCTTTTTCGAAGGATGAAAATCAATCCCGCCGGGCCGATTCAGGATTTTTCTCCCGCCGTTTCGTCAGCGCCCGCCGATAGAGCTCGAGAAAGCGTTCGGCCGAGCGCTCCCAGGAGAAATCCTGGCGCATGCCGGCGCGGACCATGTTATTCCAGTCCTCGGGGCTCCCGTAGAGGCCCAGGGCGCGGTCGAGGGCCTGGAGCAGGGCCTCGGCCGTGGGCGCGTCGAAGAGGTAGCCGTTGGCCCGGGTCCAGTCCTCTTGCGGATCGACGATGGTGTCGGCCAGGCCGCCGGTGCGGCGGGCGATGGGGATCACTCCGTAGCGCAGGGCGATGAGCTGGCCGAGGCCGCAAGGCTCGTAGCGGCTCGGCATCAGAAAGAGATCGCTCCCTGCGTAGATGCGCCGCGACAGGTCGTCGTCGAAGGAGAGGTTGATGGAGACCCGCCCCGGATACCTGTGGCGCAGGCGCTCGAAACGCTCCATGTGCTCCTTCTCGCCGGTGCCGAGCAGCACGAACTGCAGCGGGCGGCGCAGCATTTCCTCCCAGGCCGCTTCGACGATATCCAGTCCTTTCTGCGTTGCCAGCCGGGTAATCATGGCGATGATCGGTGTCTTCGGGCTTTCGCTCAGCCCCAGTTCCCGTTGCAGCGCCGCCTTGCAACCAGCTTTGCCGGCGAGACGGTCGGCGTCATAGGGCTGCGGCAGGGCCGGATCGGTGGCCGGATTCCACTGTTCGGGATCGAGGCCGTTGACGATGCCGAACAGGTCCTCCTTGCGTGCTCGCAGGATGCCGTCGAAGCCGATCCCCATCTCCGGGGTTTGGATTTCCCGGCAGTAGGTTTCCGAGACGGTGGTCAGCAGATCGCTCTGAGTCAGGGCGGCCTTGAGGAAGGAGAGCATGCCGTGATATTCGAGGCCGTCCATCCCGAAGAGCCGGTGGTCGAGGTCGAGGGTCTCCAGATGCTGGCCGCCGAAGAGTCCCTGATAGCCGAGGTTGTGGATGGTCAGTACCGTGGCGGCGCCGGCATAGAAGGGATCGTCGCCATGCTCGGTGCGCAGCAGCGCCGGGATCAGGCCGGTCTGCCAGTCGTTGAGATGAAGGATGTCGGGCTTGAAGCCGAGGCGCGGCAGCAACTCCAGCACCGCCCGGTCGAAGAAGCCGAAGCGCTGGGCGTTATCCCAGAAATCCCCCTCGGCGCCGCCGTAGAGGCCGTCGCGGTCAAAGAGGTCGGCCTGCTCGACGAAGTAGACCGGCACCCCGTCGAGATCTCCCTGATGCAGCGTGGCCTGAAGCGGGGTGCCGTCGAGGGGGACGATGGCGCTCGCCAGATCCATCGCGACGGCATCACCGCGTTGGGCGATGGCGCGGTAATAGGGCATGACGATGCGGACGTCGTGACCAAGGGCGCGTAGCGCCCGGGGGAGGGAGCCGGCTACGTCGGCCAACCCGCCGCTCTTGGCAAAGGGCGTGACTTCCGACGAGATCATCAGGATTTTCAGCTTCTTCCCCGGTTTGCGCGCGGGGGCGGGGGCCGCCTGGGGCGCGCAGAGGCGCAAGAGTTCGGCCAATTTGAAGCCCGACTCCCGTGCCGACTGGCGGGCGGCGGCGTGCTGCTCGAAGCGCCGGGTCAGCCAGTTCAACAGCTCGGGCCGGTCGTTTTCCAGGGTCTGGACGGCGCTGCAGGCGGCGGCGACGAGCAGGCCGTCGAGCAGGCTGTCCCAGCGTTCCTGGTTGAACCACTCGATCCCTTCATGCCAGTGGATCCGCAGGTATTCCCGCACCGCCGGGTCGCCGAGCAATTCCCGGAAGGACTGGCGCCGTCGGCCGGGAAGCCAGAAGCCCTGATGGCGCACGAGCAGGGTCACCAGCTGGCGGGTGGCGGGAGCTTCGGCGTCGGCCAGGGTCTCCTGCAGGGCGTCGCCGAGGAGATATTCCTCGATCCAGGCGGCACCGCGGCGGCTCGACTCGTTGCCGGGAGAGAGCCCGCCGATCTGCCGCAGCAGCAAAAAGGGGAGAAGAACACGATTCGGCAGCCCTTCCGTGAGGATCCGGCGCAGTCCGGCCAGGGCCAGATTTTCGCCGGGGCGCTTGCCGGTCAGGCGGGTCAGCAGGCGCAGGTCGTCGAGTTGGCGGCGAATGGCCGCGAGCACCTCCTCGGGTACGGGGAGCGGTTGGGCGAAATGGGCCAGGGTTTCCACGAAGCGCGTCATGCGCGCCAGGAATTCCCGGTAGTCGGGATGTTTTTCGAGTTCCGCCGGTTCCCGAGTGAGGATCGCCGCCAGGGGTTGGCGCAGGGCTGTTTCGAGCAGAGCGCGGAAGGCGTCGCCGACCGGGCGGAAGCGGATCTTGCGCAACTCCCGGTCGAGATCGGCGACCGGGGCGTGGCCGATGCGCCGGTAGAGTTCCCCCCAGGCGCCGTCTTCATCGTAAAGGGCGACGAAGTCGAGGCAAACCCGGTACTGGTAGGGGCCGAGGCTGAAGAACAGCCCGTTTTCCGCCAGTTCATCCCCGGTGCGCAGGTATTCCAGGCCAGCGCGATGCTCGCGGAAGCGGCAGTACCAACGTTCCCCTGCGCGGAGGCCAAGGGCCGCAGCCAGGGAATTGGCGCGGGGCACGTCGCTGTCCGGCCGTTGCCGGGGCAGACCCTGCTGAAGCCAGCCTTCGCAGTTGCCGTAATGGTTGTGGTAGAGCACCAGCGCCCGCTCGTCGCCGACGCCGTTGCTGTAGGCGAAGACGTTGTCGTTGACCCGGCCGTCCAGGAAAAAGTCGAAGAGTTCGAAGTTTTCCGCGCCGCTGAAGAGATGGCGGCGGCGCAGCAGGGGGAAAATCTGCGCCTCGTGGTGGCGAACGAAGGCCTCGTCCACGACCTCGTCGTAGTAGGCGCGGCGGTACTCCATGCCGTACTTCTCTTCAAAACCCTCGATCTGGCCGTGGCCGAACANNCGTCCGGGTTGTTCATGAAGTTGACGAAGCGCTGCAGAATGCCCGGTTCGAATTCGAGGATGTTGCTCAGCACCTGGCGGTACTTGCCGTTATCCTCGCGCTTGAGCATGTTCATGAAAGCGCTGTTGTAGACCCGGTGCATCCCCAGGGTGCGGACAAAGTAGCCCTCCATCAGCCAGAAGGCCTCGGCGATGAGCAGGGTGTCGGGCACCTCGGCGGCGACCCGGTCGACCACCTCGCGCCAGAACTCCACCGGGAAGGCGGCGTCGAAGGCCTCCCTGGCCAGCCAGTGCTCGGCCCGCGACGGCACTCCCTGGCCGCCGCCGGGCTGCGGAAACCAGAGGCGCTGGAAGTGCTTCTTGGCCAAGGTCATGGCGGCGTCGAAGCGGATGACCCGGAAGCGCCGGGCGATGCCGAGGATGGTGCGGATCATCGCTTCGCGCACTTCGGGGATCAGGTAGTTGAGCTGGGCGGTGTCGTTCCANNNTGGATGAACCAGTCGGGATTTTCGCGCATCCACTTGGAATCGAGTCCGGTATGGTTGGGGACGATGTCGCTGGCGAGGCGGATGCCCCGGCGCAGGCAGCGTTTCTCCAGGCGGGCCAGGGCCTCGTCGCCGCCGAGATCGTCGGCGATGGCGTAATCGAAGAGCGAGTAGGCCGAGGCCTCGGCCTCGGGATTGCCGCAGATGCGCTTGATCTTCCGCGAGGCGGGGGAACGCTGCCAGAGACCGATCAGCCAGAGGGCGTTGAAGCCCCAGCGGGCGAGGCGGTCGAGTTCTTCCTCGGGGATGTCGTCAAGGCGGTGAATCGGCCGGTCGTAGCGTTTGGAAAGCTGGTCGAGCCAGACGTAGATGGTCTTGGCGATCAGCACCACCTTGGGCATCCAGTCGGTGTCGGGGGAGAAAGCTTCAACTTCATGCTCCGCCGCCCAGCCGAAAGTCGGCACCGGCAGCGGGCCGCCCGTGCCGCCGAAGCCCCGTTGCATCTCTTCCTCGTGAATGATGGCGAAGGCCACTTCCAGCTCGTTCAGCATCTCTTCGGGGATAATGCCCGCCCATTGCTGGCGGATGAAGCCGAGCTGTCCGGCCAGGGAGTCGGGCGCCGCCTTGAGGGGGGCGAGCAGCAGGTCGAGCAGTGTCCCGCCGAAGACTCCCGGGACGGCGATCTTTTCCAGTTCGCTGTCGAGTTCCGCCAGGACTTGCCGATAGGCGGCCCGCCGCGCCAGTTCGTCNNGAGGTCCGGGCCGCGCGGTTGCCGTTTTGCACCGCCAGGATGAAGAGTTCGATCAGGCTTTCGAGACGTCGTCCATCCCCCTGGGGACCGCTCAGGTAGCGTTTCGGGTCGGTGCCGAGCCAGACCGCCGCCGGCGGGAAGAGCTCGATCAGGTGCCCCAGGGTCTTCGGCAGGCTGGGAAGTCGCTTGGGAATGCCGCCCAGCTCGATGTGGGTGCCGGTGACGCGGCAGCCGCGCAGTCCCAGATAGCGCCCGGCGACATGGCGCAGGGCGCGGTTGAGCAGCGCCAGCAGGTTGAGTTCCCCGGCGCGGGGCGGGCGCTCCGGCGCCGCGTGGCGACGCAGGGCTTCGGCCAGCTGACGAATCTGGAAGAGCCGGCGCTCGGCATCGGCGAGCACGCTCTTCGGATTCAGTTCCAGGCGGTGCCAGGCCTCGGCGGCGACTTGCAGGGACAGGGGGAAATAGGGGGGGTGGGGCTTGCCTGGGGTCATGGTCGATCCTTTGATCCTCGGCGCGAAGCGATCTTCGGCTCGCACCGGGGTGATGAAGGCGTTCTGAACGGACGACGATCAAGGGCTCCGGGCACGGTGCCGGCGGCTGTGAACGAACCTAGCGGGAGACCGACAGGTCGGCTTCCCGCAGGAAACGGGCGACGGCTTCCGGCGGCGCCGGATTCATGTAGAAGCCCGTGCCCCGTTCAAAGCCGGCGGGACGGATCAGGTGCGGCACCAGTTCGATGTGCCAATGATAGTCGTAAGGGAGTGAACTCCAATAGTCGGGTTTGCCGAGTCGCGGGTGCATGGGGGGCGCGTTGTGCAGCACGAAGTTGTAAGCGGGGTCGCGCAGCACGGCACGCAGCCGCATCAGGGTGTCTTTCAGGGTTTCCGCCAGCAGTGCCAGGGCGCCGTCGTCGAGCAGGCCGAAGTCGTGGCAGTGGCGGCGCGGCACGATGCGCAGTTCAAAGGGGTGACAGGAGGCGAAGGGAGCAAAGACCACGAAATCGCCGTCGTCGCGCACCACCCCCCGGCCGTCCGCCACTTCCTGGTCGGTCAGGTCGCAGATCAGGCAGCGTTCCTTGCGCTCGTAGTATTCGCGGCAAACGGAGAGCTTGGTGGCGACTACCGTCGGCGTGACCGGCACGGCGATGAGTTGCGAATGGGAGTGGGGTACATTGGCCCCCGCTTCGAGGCCGTGGTTCTTGAAAATCAGCAGGTAGCGGAAGCGTCCGTCCTTGCGCAGGTCGAGCATACGCGCGCGATAGGCGCGGAGCACGTCGGTGATCTCCGCCGTCGACAGGTCGGCGAGGTGGCGGTCGTGGTCGGGGGTTTCGATGATCACCTCATGGGCGCCGATGCCGTTGATGGTGTCGTAATGCCCCACTCCCTTCTTGTCGAGCTGCCCCTCGATACGCAGGATCGGGTACTTGTTGGGGATGACCCGCACCTTCCAGCCCGGGCCGTTCGTCGCCCCGCCGCCGGGACGCACGGCGAAGAGTTCGCCGGGGGTCTTGGCTTCGTTGCCGGCGCAGAAGGGGCAGGTGGCCAGATGTAAGGTCTCCCGCTCGAGGATGAAATCCCGGGGGCGGCGACCCCGCTCGTTGGCGATAATGACCCAGCTCATTTTCAGGGGATCCCAGCGTAATTCCGACAAGGGGCGATCCTTTCAACAAATATTCTTCCCTCGCCCAGCGGGAGAGGGTGCCTGAAGGGCGGGTGAGGGGGGCGTTAAATCAACCAGTCGTCCAGATCCAGGCTTTCCCCCCGGTAGAGGAGACGCAGCGGACCTTCCGCGGGCCAGCGGGCGGTCTCGTTTTCCCCCTTGAAGAGATGGATGGAGAGGATCAGCGTCGCGTCCGCTTCCAGGGCCAGGGAGGCCAAAGGGATGCCGAGTTCGATGATGCGGCCGCAAGCAGCGACACCCTCGGCGAGGAGGGTGCCTTCCCCGTCGCTCAGACGCAGGCGGCCGCCGGGGACGAGTCGGGCGATGCGCGCGGCATCGACGCCGAAGCGGATTTCCAGGCGGCCGTCGGAACCAAGCAGTCCGCGGAGATCTTCTTCCGGGTCGAGGCGCAGATAGAGGCGTTCGCGGTCGTAGCCGTAGTGCAGCACGGAAAATTCCCGGTGATGGGCGGTGTGCATGGCACCCGTCGCCGCCAGATCGGCTATGCCTGCTGCCAGCCATTCGAAATAGTCGCTGACGCGGCCGTCGATCAGGGGGGTGAAGAGAGCGGTCGGTTCCGTCGCCGCCTTGGCTGCCCGGCCCGGTTTGATCGGCTGAAAGAGTTGGGTGGGGACGGGCAACCCGGCCTCCCGGTAGAGGGCTTCGAGATGGCGGCGGAAGAGAAGATCGAAGATATCCGCCTGATCGGTGGAGTGGTCGTCGCCGTACCACCAGAACCAGTCACTCCCCTCGGCGCGCAGCAGATGCTTGAGAATTTCCGGCAAGGGTTGGCCGTCGCTGCCGTCGGGAACCTTCAGGCCGGTGGCGTCCAGCACGTCGCGCCGCGCCCGCTCCAGCCAGTCCCAGGCGGTGTTTTCCTCGGGGTGGCCGATCCAGATGCAGAAATTCGAATTAATCCACGAACCGGCTGCCAGTTTCGGTAGCGGCTCCGGTCGCATTTCCGCCAGGGCTTCACTGACCGTGACCATGCGTAGGCTCGGCTCGGCCAGCAGCCCTTGGTAGAGGGCGATGAGGAAGGGATGGCCGTTGTCCTGGTAGCGCTCCCAGCAGTTTTCTCCGTCGAGGATCAGCGGGACCAGCCCGTCCGGAGCGAGAGCGGCGACCCGCTTCAGCTGTTCGATGAGGTCGGCGGCGGCCCGCTCCGGGCTCCAGTGGGCATAGACGAAGCCGATGCGGTCGGACAGCTCGCGGTCGCGGAAGAGCAGAGGCAGCCCGGCGTAGCTGTAGGGTCGGTAGAGGCGGCGCCGGTCGGAAAGGCCGCCGGGCAGGCTGCGCGCCAGGATGCCTTCGTCGGAGGCGGCCCAGGCCGCCCCTTCCTCGGCGAGAATGCGTACCGTTTCCTCGCTCACCGAGCCTTCCGAAGGCCACATGCCGCGTGCTTTCGCCCCCAGTTTTTCACTGACGAAGTCAAGCCCGAGGCGCACCTGCAAACGGGCGTCCTCGGGATGCTTGAAGGCCGTGGTCGGCAACTGGATGCCGGGGGTCGCCTCGCGGGCGGTGGCGGTGCCGCAGAGCAGGGGTAGAATCGGGTGGGCGTAGGGAGTGACGGAAATTTCGATCCCGCCGGTATCCTCCATCTTCCGATAGAGGTCGATCACTTCGCCGATTACCCGGTCGTAAAGAGCCAGCAGTTGGGCTTTTTCCTCCTCGGTGAAGTGCTCGCCCTTAACCAGCAGGTACTTGACCAGGGGGGATTCCTGCCGCAGATGATGGCCGGACCAGGCGAGCAGGAACCACACCTGCAAATCGCGCAGATCCTGTTCCGAGAAGGCCTGGATGTCGGGATCGAGAGCGGTGCCCCGGCGCCGGGCCAGTTCCCGGTAACGGCGGAAGGGCTGGATGTGGCGATCGGTGTGGACCGAAAAGAACTGACGCAGAATCAGGGCGCGTTCCTCGGCGCTCAATTCACCGGCGGGCTTGGCGGCCGTCTCGATCCACAGGTCCCGGGCGCGGCCGTCGACATAGCGCGCCAGCTGTTCGAGCATGGTCGGCACCAGGTTGAAGGTCATGCGCGCCCCCGGGACTTCGGCGGCGGTCTGGAGCATTTCGCCGTAATCCTTGACCGCGTGGAGATAGGCCCAGGGCAACAGGGTCTTACCCGTGACCGGATCCCGGTAGTCCGGCTGATGCATGTGCCAGAGGATGGCGACTCGCAAAGGTTTCATAAGATCAGGCGCGGACCGGTGGCGACCGGTCCGCGCATCCTGTTTGACGGGGGTGGGGGAGCCTGCCCGGGGTCAGGTATGCCTGGCCCCCTACTGGAGTTCCTGTTTCCATCTTTCGACTTTCAATCGGTAGCTTTCCACCAGCCGGCGGGCGGTGGAAAGTTCCGCCGACTCGGCGATGATGTGGGTGACCGGCCGGTACTGGTCGGGGAGCACCAGCGCCCAGTCCTGGTTGATCTGGATGCGCACCCCGTCGATGAAGGAGGCTTCCAGATCGACGGAATCCTCGCTCATCTTGCGCATGATCCCCCCCTTGAATTCCTGGGAACAGGAAACTTCCACATGCTCGTAGAAGCGCCGCGGCAGCATCTGTCGGGTCTGTCCCAGGGTCAGGCCGGTGCGCACCAGCAGTTCCAGGATCTTGGCGACGGTGTGGAGGGCATCGAAGTTGTACTGGAAGGAGGGGAAGGCGAAGCGTCCGTCCATCGAGGCGGCAAAACGCACCTGCCGCTCCTTGGCCGATTCGATGATGGAGCGGGGGTCGGTCTTGGTCCGCTTCACCTGCATGCCGGCCTCGGCCGCCAGTTGTTCGATGGCCGAGGGCGCCGAAACCGGCACCACCAGGCTCCCCTCGCGTTCAGCCTTGCAAACCAGCGCCGCCAGGGTGGTCAACGCTTCGATGTTGGAGAAGGCCTGGCCGCACTCATCGACCAGCCGCAGCCGTTCCCCCGACGGTCCCATCCAGAAGCCGGCCTTGGCGCCGAGGGTGACGACGATGCGCGAGAGCTGGTCCATGGCCTTGGCGTCCTGCTCGGGGCCCTTGCCGGTGCAGTTTTCGGTGACCTGGGAGTTGAGTTCGATAACCTCGCAGCCCAGTTCGTTGAGGAGCGCCGGCAGCACCTCTCCGGCCGACGAGTGGTTGAGGTCGACCACGACCTTGGGCGCCGCCTTGGCGATGGCCTTGCGGTCGAGGGCATGGAGAAAACCTTCGTGGTAGTAGTCGTAGATGCGGGGGATCTCCGAGATGCCGCCGGGATCGGTGTAGTGCACGCGGCGGAAGTTTTCCTTGAAGAAGATCCGCTCGATGTTCTTGGCCGTGGCCGAGGAGATTTCAATCCCTTCGGCGTCGTAGAAGAGGATGTCGGTGGCCATGGGATCGTCCGGCGACTGGCGGAAGTGGATGCCCCCCGATTCGCCGAAGGTGGTGAGCTTATAGCGCAGCACCGGCAGGGAGATCATCTTGGTGTCGCGGACGTTGATTCCCGCCGAGAGCAGCCCGCCGGCGAAGGAACGCTTGAGCATGCGCGACGAACGGATCGAGTCGCGGCCGGAGAGGACGAAGGAATCCTTGGGCAGGATCGAGCCGTAGGCGGCGCCGAGTTTGGCGGCGAATTCGGGGGTCAGCTCGACGTTGGTCAGCCCGCGCACGGTAGCGCCCTCGAAGATGCTCTTGCGCCATTTTTCGCCCCAGATCAGGTTG
>DIVU01000339.1:0-767 GCA_002423365.1 Desulfuromonadaceae bacterium UBA6124
ACCTTGAACTTCAGGCCGGGGCGCAGCACCTGGCTGCCGGGAGTCGGTTTCTGGTAGTAGATGGTGAAGGTGTCGCCGGCGTCCTTGATGATCTTCGAACCCCAGAGGACGACGGTGCTGTTCTGCATGGTTTTGAGGAAGGCGAGAGGGCCGAGGGCGCCGGTTTCGGCGACGGTTTCGCCTTTGTAGTTGATTTCCTTCATGTGGCCGACCGGGAAGAACTTACCTTCTTCGGCGGTGCCGCCGTTGTAGGAGGTTTCACCGTTGGCGAGGGTGGCCTTGTAGAGGGTTTCTTCCAACTCGAAGGTGCCGGCGCCGGTCTCTTTCATCACCCAGATGCTGGCGATGCCGTCCTTGGTCAGCTTAACGAAGCCGGCTTCGCGGAGAGCCGAAGAATTCCAGTCGGCGGCGGGGGCGTAGCCGGTCTCGGAAACTTCCAGNNCTGCCGCTTTCGGTCATCGTCGCCTGCAGGGTGACGAAGTTGTGGTAAGGCTGGTCGCCGCCCTGGTCGGGAGCGGTGGAGAGGCCGCGAGTGAGGACGGCGATGACCAGGATGGTGGAGAAGATAATCAGCAGGCCGCCCTTCATGAACTGCACGTAGGTGGTCGAGGCCATACCGGCGGTGGCGACGATGATGGTAACGACCACGCCGACGATGATGACGCCGGCGGCATGGGGCAGTCCGAGCAGCGGGGTAACCAGGGTGCCGGCGCCGACCATCTGCGGAATCAGGTAGAAGACCGAGACGATCAGGGTGCTGATGGCGG
>DIVU01000339.1:809-2650 GCA_002423365.1 Desulfuromonadaceae bacterium UBA6124
GACGCGGCCGAGAGGTAGTCGCCGGCGAAGGCGATGCCGTTGGTGAACCAATGGATGTTCCCGCCGGCAGCGTAGTAGCCGGCCGACGAGGTGGTGCGGCGCCCCAGATAGAAGGAGAGGCCGATGACGAAGAGAACGAAAGCGAGAAAGAGGGCGATAGCCAACGGAGACTGTGCGTAGATCATTGGTCAATCCCTCCTTATTTATTCATGCGCGTCTCTGCCTGGGTGCAGAGACGGTTGTAGATCATGGCGAGGATGAAGGCGAAGACGATCAGGCCGATGCCGTAGACGATCGCCAGGTTGAGCCCGCCGATGGTCATTTCCATAAGCGAAGGCTTGACCGTGTTGATGAGCATGAAGCCCGCGTAGAAGAGGGTGTAGAAGATGAACATTTGTACGCCCAGGCGGGTTTTGTAGGCCGAGGCGTTGTCCTTGCCGAGTTTGACTGCTGGTCCGTGTCCCATGGTTACTCCTTNNTTTGCAACGATGAAGAAAAGTCGGGTGGTTTTGGTGCGAGGGCCCCGACTGCTTTAGAGGTTTACCGATTCAGGTAGGAGATCCGCTGCCGGTTTTGCTGCTTAAGTTCACCTCCTTTTTTGGCGGATATGCCCTCCCCGAGGGNNGGGGGAGGGCAGCGGGATCACCTACGATCAAACATTTTTTGATAAGTGTGGATTTTTTCAGCATCCCTTGGTAGATTTTGCCATCCATTGGGTGTTTTTGTTCGCGACATAATACGTTGTTATAAAATCATGTCAATAGAAAATTTTACGAGATATCGCACTTTATAACGGACTGAAGCGTTTCTTTCCCGTGTTTTACGGAAATGTTTCAGGTTGAAAATCAAACTGCTAATTTTTTAAAAAGGCGTTACGAAAATGTTTTAAGGCGAAAGAGACAGATAAACTTTTAGGGGCAAATGGCTGTTTCAGCGTAATTTTTGTTAGGCGAGAGAGGTAGCGGAGAGGCGGAAAGGGTTGCTCAGGGGGGGGGCTTTCGGGATAAGATAACNNATTCTCAATCGCTGGGTCGCCGAAGGCTGGCGCTACGACGGCATGCAGTTTGCCATGCGCGAGGGGAGCAAACGTCCGGCCATGGCTTTCGTTTTCTTTACCCGGCAGCGGGAGGACTGAGTTTCAGTCCTCCCGCGTTTCGACATCCTGGTAGTAGAGGGTTTTGCGGGGATCGGAGGACGGGCTCGCGCCGCAGCGCCGGCAGACCGGCTCGGCGACTTCGTCCTCGCTGACTGGGGTGGTCGGGTATTCGAGTTCCAGCGGGGTGCCGCCGCAAGTGCAGAACCATTTTCGCTCAACGCCCATGGTGCCCTCCCTTTCTCGGTGAGTTCCGTTTCGCGTCTCGCTCGCCTCCCCATTATGCCAGAGCTCGGCCCGGTCTCAAGCGCGGCGGGGGATTTTAGTAGGCCAGGCCGGTTTTCTTGCGTACCTTGCGCAGGGTTTTCAGCGCCGTGTGACGGGCCTTCTCCGCCCCTTGCGCGAGGATGCTCCGCAGTTCGTCGGTGTTGGCCAGCAGTTCCTTGCGCCGCTCGGCATAGGGGGCGAAGAAATCCCGCACCGTCACGAACAGCTCCTCCTTGACCTCGCCGTAGCCCATCCCCCCCGCTTCGTAGCGGCGGCGCAGTTCGGCCTCCCGTTCCTTGTTCATGAACAGCCGGTAGATCTGGAAGACGTTGCAGGTGTNNNNGCCGTAGCTCTTGCTCATCTTCTGCCCGTCGAGCCCTGGCACCGTGGCCACGTCCTCGTCGATCTCCGGTTCCGGCAGGGTGAAGATGTCGCCGTACTCGTTGTTGAACTTGATGGCGATATCGCGGGTCACTTCCAC
>DIVU01000339.1:2680-4182 GCA_002423365.1 Desulfuromonadaceae bacterium UBA6124
CCGGATAGGCGAAGAGGCCGTGGTTGGCGGCGATGCCCCGAGAGGTCTTGTCCTTGAAGCTGTGGCAACGCTCCAACAGGCCCATCGGGGTGAAATTGGAGAGTGCCCAGGTCAGCTCCTGCACCTCGGGAACGTCCGACTGCACCCAGAAGATGCTCTTCTCCGGGTCCATCCCCAGGGCCAGGAAGTTGGCCGCCGCCTCCAGCGTTCCCTTGGCCAACGCCTTGCCGTCGGAAACNNTCATGGCGTGGTAGTTGGCGATGAAGCAGAAGAGTTCATGATTTTCCTGGTGCTCGATCATCTTCTTCATCATGCCGAAGAAATTGCCCAGGTGCAGGGAGCCCGAAGGCTGGATGCCGGATAAGACGCGCATGTCGTTACCTCTGTTGAATCGGTGATGGGTTGTCGGTGATTGGTTAAAAGCTTAAAGGCGGTTTTCAACAAAAAAGCCGCGGTTATCGGCCGCGGCTTGTGCTGGTTCTGTATTGCCGCGACCTGGTTCGGTTCGCGGCATAATGCAATATGATCGACGCGCGGACCGGCTAAAAAGAGGCCCAGCGCCACCAATTCTTCGTGCTGTTCAGGTTTTCGAAGGCCAGCGTTTTCATGGCCGGCAGATTAACAACTCCGCATCGATCCGTCAACGGGGAAAATCGCCCCCCAGCAGGGGGGAGAGCTGGGTTATACTGGCTGGGGATCGAATACCGGAAAAAGGGGATGTGCATGACGAAAACCGGATGGATTCTGACGATATGCCTGTTGTTGTCACTGCCGGGGGCGTCGGTCGGGGCGGCTGAGAGCGATGCCCGCCCCGGCGGGCTGGTAGCCGCTTCCTTCGGACCCTCCGGGCTCGGGTTGCCGGTGGGCAAGCTGGTGACGACCCTGCACTACAAGTTCATGGAAACGGACGGGGTACGTTACCACCGCGACAAACTGAACGACAACGGGAAGCTGACCAAGCACATCGGCATCGTCAAGCTGCGCTACGGCCTGGCCCCGGGGTTGGACATCCGCTCGTCGGTGACCGTTTACGACATCGAACGAAAGAACCGCAAGACCGGGGAAACGGACGATCTGGGCTCGGTCGGCGATGCCACCCTCTCACTGCATGCCGTCCTTCTCGATCAGTCCAAGGGCGCGCCCTTCAGTCTGGCCGTGGATACCGCCGCCATCCTGCCCACGGCCAGCGTCAGCGACAAAAGCGTCGATTCCTTCGGCAACCGCGCCTGGGGCGCGGGCTTCGGTCTCGGGCTCACGCGCTTTTCGCGTTCCCACCGCTTCGACCAGGAACTCCATTACTTCACCTTCACCGAAGGCGAGCACGATTACCGCAATCCCGACCGTCTTCGTTGCAACACCGCCTGGACCTTTGCCCTGAACCGTTATGTCGACGTCGGTGTGGAATCCCTCTTCGAGTGGAACGGCGAAAGCGAAAGGGGCAACCAGCGGCGGGACGACTCGAAGCGGGAATGGTACGTCGGCCCGAAACTTTCCTTCAAGCA
>DIVU01000166.1 GCA_002423365.1 Desulfuromonadaceae bacterium UBA6124
GCTACAAGGTTCATTTCGAAGCTCCCGGCGCCGGGGTCTGGACCGGCGCCGAGCCTCCCGCTTTGGCGCTGCCCATCCCCGAATCCCGGCTTTTCGATGCGCGGGGACGTTTGGGTGTTCTGCCGGAACTGGCCGAGAGGATTTCCGCCGCCGGTTTTCTCAATGCCGTTGCCGATCGCGACGGCATTTTTCGTCGTATCCCCCTGTTGATTACCGCCCAGGGCGAACTCTACCCCGGCCTGGCCCTGGCCACCCTGCTCCTTGCCGACGGCGTGGAGACCCCGGCGCTCTTGGCCGGACGGAATGAGCTCTTCCTGCGGTGGGGAGAACGCCGGGTTCCTCTGGATAACCAGGGCAATTTTCTCATCGATTTCCCGGCGGCACGAGGCGGCTGGCAACGGATTTCCGCCGCGACTCTGCTGGATGACCCCCGGGCCGCCGCCCTGCTCAAGGACAAGGTCGTCTTTGTCGGGGTCACTGCCACCGGCCTCGATACCCGGCTGGTTTCCCCCTTGGGTGAAACCTTTCTCGGTGTGGAAATTCACGCCCGCATTGCCGCCAACATCCTGAACGGCGATTTCATCCGGGTGCCGGGCTGGTTTCCCGGTGCTGACATCCTCCTGCTGGTCCTTTCCGGGCTGCTGTTGCCGATCTTGCTCGCCTGGCTCTCGCCGACCGTCGCCCTGCTGCTGACCGCTCTTTCCGGGCTTCTGCTCTGGACCGGAAGCGCCTGGCTGTTTAACCTGCATGGGCTCTATCTCTCTCCGGTCATGGCGGTTCTGCTCATGTGTGCCATCCTCGGCGCCGCGACTCTGTTACGTTTCCGCTTCGCAGAGCGTCGCTCCCATCAACATCAGGAGCAGACCGAGTTCATGCAGAACTTCATGATGCAATCGCTCTGTTCCCTGGCCAGTATCCGCGACAGCGAAACCGGAGCACACATCCTGCGCACGGAAAAATATCTCCGTTCCGTCGCCGAGGAACTGAGTCATCACCCCGGTTACGGCAAAGTCCTCACCCCCGAAACCATCGATCTTCTCTGCCGGCTGGCCTCCCTGCACGATATCGGCAAGGTCGGAGTGCCCGATCTGCTGCTGCTCAAGCCCGGCCCGCTAACTCCCGAGGAGTACGAGGAAATCAAGAAACACACCAGTTACGGGCGCCAGGTGATTGACGAGGCGGAGCGTCGCGCCGGGGTTTCCGGCAGTCCGGCCTTGCAGATGGCGCGGGAAATCGTCTACTGTCATCACGAGTGGTGGGACGGAAGCGGTTATCCCGAAGGACTCAAAGGGGAGGAAATTCCTTTGCCCGGCCGCCTGATGGCCATCGCCGACGTTTACGACGCCCTGGTCTGCCAGCGGGTTTATAAGCCCTCCATCAGCCACGATGTGGCGGTGCGGATCATTCGTCAGCGCGGCGGCACCCAGTTCGATCCCGAGATCGTGGAAGCTTTTCTGCAGGTCGAAAGGGACTGGAAGCGGATTTACCGGGAGTTGAAAGGGCAGGGGGAGGACGAGGAACTGCCCAGCGGCATCCTTGATCCTCTGAAGTAGCCGCCGACGGAGACGCGGGCGGTCGGCGAACATGGTTTTATTTCTTGACAAAACCTTGGGTGAATGATGATTCTAGGCCGATTCCTATCGGCCTTTTTTCATGTGAACAGGAGCGAGCCATGCGTCGATTCTACCGGTTGAGTATCTTCCTTCTCTTAGGCGTGGTCCTGTCGGCCGGACCCGCCGCCGCCTTCAACCAGCCGTCGGTCAATCTCGGCTTCACCAGCTTTCTCGACGGCGCGCCTCCCGCCGGCAGCGGACTCTATCTGACCGAATATCTCCAGTATTACACCGCCGACAAACTGGCGGGTCTGCCCTTTGACGATCCCTCTGTCAATGTGAGCATCAGTCTCACCCAGGCCACCTACCAGTCGGCGACCGAACTTCTCCCCGGCGCCCGCTGGGGGCTCAATGTTATGCTGCCGCTGGTCTTCATCGACAGCGATCCCCTGCCGGAAACAGATTCGGGTTTCGGTGACCTGCTCGTCGGTCCCTTTCTCCAATGGGATCCGATCATGGGCAAGGAGGGGCCGCTGATGCTCAACCGAATCGAGCTTCAGACCATTTGGCCGACCGGGAAGTACGACGAGAACAAGGCGCTGAATCCCGGCAGCAATCATTTCTCCTTCAACCCTTACTGGTCGGCGACGCTCTTTCTCACCCAGAAGGTGACGGCCTCGTGGCGCATTCACTATCTGTGGAACGATACGAACGACGATCCCTTCGGTGGTGCCGACGAGCTCAAGGCGGGGCAGGCATGGCATGGGAATTTTACCCTGGATACGGCGGTCTTCCCCAAAACCCTCCGGGTCGGGCTCAACGGTTACTTTTTCGATCAGTTCACCCATACCCGGGTCGACGGTCGCTCCATCGATGACGACGAGCGGGTTTTTGCCGTCGGCCCCGGCGGCATCTGGCACATCAGCCCCGACATGCATCTCTTTTTCAATGTCTATAAAGAGTTCGAGGCGGAAAACCGGCCCGAAGGAGAGCGCTACAATCTGCGCTTCGTCTGGCATCTGTGATAAGCCCCGCTTCGCAGGGCACTTCCGGAGGTGTCGCCGATTTTTTCGGGGGAGGGGTTCCGAAATTCAGGGAGTTTATGTAAGAATTGAGAAGCTAGCTTTTCTTAAGCATATGCGTATTTTCTCTCCCCGGGGGCTGCCATGCCGCGGAATCGTGACTATTTAATTCTGCTCTTGGTCTTTCTGCTAGGCGGGCTGGTTTTTTCCGGGGTTCTTCATCTCGTCGAATCGCAGGACCATAATTCGCTTTCCCTCTGGTCCCATTTTCTGCACCTGGGACTGGGGGGCGTGTTGGGTGTGCTGGGCATTTTATTGGGGATTTCCCTCGGTATAAGAAAGGCGGGTGACGGGGGCGTTGCGCGCTCTTCGGTGATGGTGCTCAGTACCCTGGGGGGTGCCCTGCTGCTGGTTTCCCTCTCCGCGCTGCAGAAGGTGATGGCCGGGTTTCCTCTCCAGCCGAAAGCTTTCGTCGTTCCCTTTGTTTTCGGTTCCGGCAGCGGTGTGCTTCTCGGGCTCTATCTGCAAAAAATTAAGACCTCTCTGCGTGAACAGACCCGGAGTCGGCGGCGCTTGAGTCTCATCTTGCGTTCCCTGCACGACGGCGTGATCGTTACCGACCCTTCGGGGCGCATCGAGTTGATGAATCCGGCGGCGCGGGAACTGGTGCCCGGAATCGAGGAACTCTCTTCCGCTGAGCCGCTGGATACCGCTTTTCCGCGACTGGCTTGTCCGCTGGATAAATCCAGGGAGTCCATTTTTGCTTCCGACTGCCCGGTTCTGCTCGCTACCCGGCAGGACAGCAAGGTTTTGCGGGGCAAGCTCGCGCGACTGCATGACGCGGAAGGGACGGATACCGGTTCGGTGCTGGTGTTGCAGGATGTCACCTTCGAGCACAAAATCGAGCGCCTGAAATCGGAATTCATCATTGCCGCCGCCCATGAACTGAAAACCCCGATTACGGTTCTCAGCGGCTTCGCCGAAATGTTGCAGGACGAGCTTCTTTCCCCCGAACAGCGACAGGACGGGTTGCGCCGGATCTACGAAAATTCCTGGCGTCTCAACCACATTCTAGACGTGCTGCTCGATATCAGTTGTGTCGATTCGGGTCTGCCGCTGCCCCTCGAACGGCGGATATATCCCGTGGCCGAACTGCTCGACGATGTGCGCGAGTACTGTCACGGGCTGTCAACCAACCAGCGTTTTGATTTTGCCGTGAGCGACCCTGATAGTCGTCTGGATATCGACCGGATCAAAGTCGAACAAGTTTTCACCAGTCTGGTGAGCAATGCGGTCAAGTTTTCGCCGAATCCCGGAGTTATCCGTATCGTGGGCCAGTCCGAGGGGGGCTTCTACTGCTTCGAGGTGGTCGACCAGGGGATGGGTATGAGCGACGAGGAAAAGTGTCGTGCTTTCGACCGTTTTTTTCGTGCCGACGCGTCGGATACCGCCCTCGGTGGTATCGGGCTGGGCATGAGCCTGGTCAAGGCGATCATCGAGGCGCATGGGGGGAGGATCCGTCTGGAAAGTCAGCCGGGACTCGGCACCCGGGTCGCCTTTTCCTTGCCTTTGGCGGAAGCCTGAGCATGGAATCGGCGCCTGCAGTTGCCTTTGTTTTGGCGGTTTCTGATTTATTTACTCTTGTTTTTTTGTGGATTTGCGGTATAGGTAGTCAGCATATGTTTCAATTTCGAGTCTTACGGGGAGGTCGCGGATGGTCAAGGATATCGGTTTTATCGGTCTAGGCACAGTCGGGCGGCATATCGCCGCCAATCTGTTGAAGGCACACTATAAACTGACTGTTTACGACGCCAAGTCGGACGCGGTTTCCGACCTGGTCAAACAGGGCGCCAAATCGGCGGCGAGCCCCTTCGAGGTGGCGCAGAACAAGGACATGCTGATTGTCGTGTTGCCCGAAAAGGAAGAGGTCACCGCGGCCCTTAACGGGAAGAACGGCTTCATGGAAGGTCTCAAGCCGGGGTCAATCCTGGTCGATATGGGCACCCATTCCCTGGAGGCGACCTTGGATCTGGCCGCGAGGGCTTCCACCAAGGGTGTGCAGTTTCTCGAAGCGCCGATCTGGGGGACCAAGGAGCATGCCATCAGCGGCCTGTTGACGGTGCTCACCGGCGGCGATCATACCCTGCTCAGCCGCTGCCGCGAGGTTTTTTCCCATTTCGCCCTGAACATCATCCATGTCGGTGAAGTCGGCGCCGCGACCCGTATGAAATTTGTGGTCAATCTGGTGCAGTCCGAGTTGATGGTGGCGCTGGCCGAGGGCTTGGTGCTGGGCGAAAAACTCGGCTTCAACGCCGAGAAGATCCTCGAAGTCCTTGAGTCGGGCGGCGTGGCATCCCCGCTCTTCAACGCCAAGGGGCGGTCCATCGCCCGGGGCGATTTCTCCCGCAATCTGGCTCTGAAGTACGTCTATGAAGGCTTGCTCCAAGCCAAGGAGTTCGCGGATAAGTCGAGTCTTGAGTTGCCCGCGGCCAATGCGGTGGCGAAGGTCTATGAAAAGGCGGTTAAAGCCGGACGCGGCGAGGAAGATTTCTCGGCGGTTATCAAGGAGCTTGGTTAGACCGTTTGCCTCAAGAACACAAAAAAGCCCCGCGATGCGGGGCTTTTTTGTGTCTGGAGCCGGCTTTCCCCAGGAGGTGCGGAGCGTTGACTCCCTCGCCGAGGGGGTGCTAGTATCGAACGTTGCTTAATCCGCGCAGCGCCGCCGGGGGAGATTGACCGCCATGGACCAGAAACTGCAAATGCTCCTCGATACCGTCCGCAAACTGATCCGCCGCGGCGCCTATCCCCACATCACCAAGGTGCTGGTCAAGTCCCATCCAGCCGATATCGCTCATCTTTTCCGCTATCTCGACCTCAAGGAACAGCGCATCCTCTTCAATCTGCTGGCTGATCCGGAAATATCGGCTTACGTCCTTTCCGAGCTCGACCACGCCACCGGCGCCCAGCTGCTGGAACAGATCGACAAGGAAACGATTACCGAAGTGTTGCAGGAGATGCCCTACGACGACGCCGTCGACATCATCCGCAATATGCCCGAGGAGTTGGCCGAGGAAGTCCTGCAGAGCATGGAGATTGAGCACTCGGAAGAGATCGAGGAGTTGCTCAAGTACGATGAGGATACCGCCGGCGGCATCATGGCCACCGAGATCTTCTCCCTGCGCGAGGAAATGACGGTTCGGGAGGCGATCGAGGCGGTACAGGGCGCCGAAGACATCGAGATGGTTTTCTATCTTTACGTGACCGACGAGTACAACCATCTCGTGGGGGTGCTGTCGCTGCGCCAGTTGCTGACCGTGCCGCCCTCGTCGCGGCTTAAGGACATCATGACCGCCGAGGTCATCAGCGTTCGCACCGACATCGACCAGGAAGAGGTGGCGCAACTGGTGGCCAAATACAACATTCTGGCGATTCCCGTCGTCGACGAGGGGAACAAGCTGATGGGGATCATCACCGTCGACGACGTCATCGACGTCATGCGCGAGGAGGCCACCGAGGACATCTACAAGATGGCCGGCTCCAGCGACGAGGAGCTGTTGTACGGGTACAAGTCCTTCAAAATCGCCCGTCTGCGCCTGCCTTGGTTGATCACCAACCTCTTCGGCGGAGTGATCACCGGCTATCTGATGTGGCTGTTCAAGGCGACGCTGGAGGAAGTCATTACCTTGATTTCCTTCATCCCGGTCATCACCGGCATGGGCGGCAACGTCGGCGGTCAGTCGGCGACCATCGTGGTTCGCGGCTTCGCCACCGGGCGAGTCGACGTTTCCACCATGCGCCAGGTTTTTCTGAAAGAGTTGCGGGTTGGGATCATCATGGGCGTGGTCTGCGGTACGACCATCGGCCTGGTCGCCTTTTTCTGGCACCATAATCCCTATCTGGGGCTGGTGGTCGGTCTGGCCATGGTGACCGCCATGACCGTGGCGGCGACCATGGGCGTCGTGGCCCCGTTTTTTTTCAAGAGGGTTGGGGTCGATCCGGCCATCGCTTCCACACCTTTTGTGCAGACCGCCAACGACATTACCGGCATCCTCATCTATTTCGGCACCGCCACCCTCTTTCTCAACTATCTGCGCTAGCCTGCACAACCGATGCGTCTGTTTCGTTCCGAGGCGATTGTACTGCGCCATCTCGACTATGGCGAGGCCGACCGCATTGTCACCTTTTTCGCCCCCGGCCATGGCCGTCTGCGCGGTTTCGCGCGGGGGGCCCGCAACAGCCGGCGGCGCTTTGCGGCGTCTTTGGAGCCTTTCGCCGGCGTGGTTCTGCATTGGACGCCCTCCCGTTCCGGCGGGTTGGTCACTCTGAAGGAATCGGAACTGGTCGATCTTCGCGCCGGGTTGCGTACCGACCTGCCGGCCATCGCTCTGGCGGGCTATGCCTGCGAACTGATCGAGGCGCTCTTCGCCGAAGGAGAAGCTCAGGATGAGGTCTATGCGCTGCTCAAGGCGTTGCTCGACTTCCTCGCCGCCGCCGGGGGGAGTCCGGCGGCCCGGCTGCTGTTCGAACTGCGCCTGCTCAATCTCTCCGGTTACATTCCCCACCTGCTCCATTGTTCCGCCTGCTTCGGTTCCCTGCCCGGACCCCGGGTGAACTTTTCCGCCCGGCGCGGCGGTAGCCTCTGCCCGGACTGCGCAGGTCGTGAGCAGAGACTTTCCCTGGAGCTGTTGACCCTCGGTTCCGTCTCGCGGCTGATTCATGCCCCCGCGACCGTATTCGACGGGATTCGCTTGGGCGAGCGGACCCTGCGCGAGGGTCGGGAGTTGGTCGCGAACGTCCTTGAGTGCCATCTTTGCCGGCCGTTGCGTTCGCAAAATTTTCTGGAGCGGATACTGCTCGACCAGGAGGCGGGCAAAGGGGGCTAAATAGCCTTTCTAGCGATGATTCCAGCTTGACAGCCCGGGTTGGAAAAAGCTAGTATTCGATTTTTTTAAGCAGGTCCCGAGCCGGGGATTTAATCCGGGCTGGGACGGCCGACGGTTGGGCCAGTCTCAGCTTCTTTCTGGAGGTCGCGTGACGTTTCAAGATCTGATTCTCTCCTTGCAGAATTACTGGGCCGGGCAAGGATGCATCATTCAGCAGCCCTACGATGTGGAAAAAGGGGCTGGCACCTTCAACCCCGCGACATTTCTTCGGGTTCTTGGTCCCGAGCCCTGGAAGGTCGCTTACGTCGAACCCTCCCGCCGCCCCACCGACGGCCGCTACGGCGAAAACCCCAACCGCCTCCAGCATTACTACCAGTTCCAGGTCATCCTCAAACCCTCGCCGATGAATATTCTCGACCTCTATCTCGACTCCCTCAAGAGCTTCGGGATCGATCCCAAGGCCCATGACATCCGCTTCGTTGAAGATGACTGGGAGTCGCCGACCCTCGGCGCCTGGGGCCTGGGCTGGGAGGTCTGGCTGGACGGTATGGAGATCACCCAGTTTACCTATTTCCAGCAGGCGGGCGGCATCGATCTCAAGCCGGTTTCGGGCGAGATCACCTACGGCTGCGAGCGCATCGCCATGTATCTGCAAGGGGTCGATAACGTTTACGACCTCGAATGGGTCAAGGGGGTCAAATATGGCGACGTCCACCATCGGAGCGAGGTCGAGTTCTCGACCTACAACTTCGAAGAGGCCGACGTCGACATGCTGCTCAAGCTCTTCACCATGTATGAAAAAGAATGCATCCGCCTGGTGGAGTGCGGCCTGGTTCTCCCCGCCTACGACTACGTTATGAAATGTTCCCACTCCTTCAATCTGCTCGATGCCCGGGGGGCGATTTCGGTCACCGAACGCGCCAACTACATCGGCCGGGTTCGTAATGTGGCCAAACTCTGCGCCGAAGGCTATCTGCAACTGCGTGAGAAACTCGGCTTCCCGCTCTTGAAAGGAGGCCGCTGATGGCTCAGGAACTGCTGCTTGAAATCGGAACCGAGGAGATCCCCGCCGGATTTCTGCCCAAGGCCATGGCCGACATGGCCGCCTTGATCCGTACGGAACTGGAAAACGCCCAGCTCGCCTTTGGTGCCATCCGCACCCTGGCCACGCCGCGTCGTCTGCTACTGGTGGTCGAGGGCATTGAGGAACATCAACCGACCCTGCGCAGCGAGGTGATGGGACCGGCCAAGAGCGTCGCCTTCGCCGCCGACGGCAAACCGACCAAGGCCGGTGAGGGTTTCGCCCGGGGGCAGGGGATTGCCGTCGAGCAACTGGTCATCGTCGAGACGGAAAAAGGGGCCTATGTCTGCGCCAAGAAGGAACAGGCCGGTCGGCCCACGGCGGAATTGTTGACGGAAATCCTGCCCCGGCTGATCCAGGCCATTCCCTTCAAAAAATCGATGCGCTGGAAAGACCTCGATATCCGCTTCGCCCGTCCGGTGCACTGGATCGTCGCCCTTTACGGCGGCGCCGTGGTCCCCTTTGCATTCGGCAATATCGCCAGCGGCAACGAGTCGCGGGGACATCGCTTCATGGCCCCGGGCGTCTTTGCCGTCAAGGACTTCAGCCAGTACCTGCAGGAGTGCGAACGCCACTTCGTTATCGTCGATCCGGAAAAGCGCAAGTCGATCATCCGTGCCGAGGTCGCCCGCCTGGCCAAGGAGGCCGGGGGAGAAGTGCTCGCCGATGAGGAACTGCTGGAGCAGGTCTCCTACCTGGTGGAATATCCCAGCGCCGTTCTCGGCACCTTCAGCCCCGACTTTCTGCAAGTGCCCAAGGAGGTGCTGATCACCTCCATGCGCAGCCACCAGCGCTACTTCTCCCTGGTGGACGCTGCCGGCAAGCTGATGCCGGCCTTCATCACCATCAACAACACCCTGTCCCCCGATCCATCGGTGGTGGTCCGGGGAAACGAGCGGGTGCTGCGCGCCCGCCTCTCCGACGCCCGCTTCTTCTTCGAGGAAGATAAAAAAGTTCCCCTCGCGGATCGCGTCGAAGCCCTCAAGTCGGTGGTCTATCAGGCCAAATTGGGAACTTCCTTTGAAAAGATGGAGCGTTTCCGGGCGCTGGCCGTCGCTCTCGCCGAGCAGTTGGCGCCGACCCTGAAGGAGAAGGCCGCCCGCGCCGCCACCCTGTGCAAGGCCGACCTGGTTTCCGGCATGGTCGGCGAGTTCCCCGAAGTGCAGGGGGTGATGGGGCGCGAGTACGCCCTGCTCGAAGGGGAGGATGCTGAAGTCGCCCAAGCGATTTATGAACACTATCTGCCGACCCAGGCCGGCGGCGCCATTCCTTCCGCCGACCTTGGCGCCTTCGTCTCCATCGCCGACAAGCTCGATACCCTCTGTGGCTGTTTCGGCGTCGGTCTGATTCCCACCGGCACCGCCGACCCCTACGCCCTGCGGCGCAGCGCCATCGGCATCCTCAACATCATTCTCGGGCGCGGCTATCGGCTTTCCCTGCCGGAACTCGTTGATCGCAGCCTCGACCTGCTGACCGCCAAGCTGAGCCGCCCCCGCCCCGAGGTCCGTGCCGACGTCCTCGAATTCCTCCGTCTGCGCCTGGTCAATCTGCTCACCGGGCAGGGCTATCCCCAGGATGTGGTCGACGCGGTCCTCTCCGCCTCCTGTGAGGATGTCGCCGATGCCCTGGCTCGGGTCAAGGCTCTGGCCGAACTCAAAGGGCGCGAAGATTTCGAGCCGCTGGCCGTTGCCTTTAAGCGGGTTGTCAATATAATTAAAGGTGGTGTCGATACGCCCGTGGCGCCCGCGCTTTTCGCCGCGCCCTGCGAGGGGGCTTTGCATGATGCGACCGGCCAGGCGGCCGGTCAGGTTGCTCAGGCCGTCGCCATTGGGGATTATGCCGCGGCTTTGCGCGCCATTGCCGGTTTGCGCGGTGCGGTGGATGGCTTTTTCGAGGGAGTCATGGTCATGGCCGACCTGGACGCCGTGCGTATCAATCGCCTGGCGCTGCTCACCGGCGTCGCCAGATTGTTCGAGGGGATCGCGGATTTTTCCCGGATCGCCGCATAAGGGCCGGGGAGCCCGTTACTTGGCCGGGGCAGGTCCCGGCGCTAAAAACATTTCAGGAGGAGAAGGTTGATGGCTGTGAAGTATGTGTACTTTTTCGGCGACGGGAAAGCCGAGGGCAAGGGCGACATGAAAAATCTGCTGGGCGGCAAAGGTGCCAACCTGGCGGAAATGACCTCTATCGGTCTGCCGGTTCCGGCGGGATTCACCATCACCACCGAGGTCTGCACCGAGTTCTATAAGAACAGCCGCCAGTATCCGGCGGAACTCAAAGGGCAGGTCGAAGAGAAGCTCAAGCAGGTCGAGACCCTGATGAGCAAGAAATTCGGTGATCGCAAGAATCCGCTCCTGGTGTCGGTACGCTCCGGCGCCCGCGCCTCCATGC
>DIVU01000167.1:0-8617 GCA_002423365.1 Desulfuromonadaceae bacterium UBA6124
CGGTGGTCGTCGCGGTATTGGCCGAATCGGTCAGGGATTGATCGGTGCTGGTCGTTGTCGTGGAGGCATCGTTTTGGGATGCGTCGGTTGTGACGGTATTTCCATTCAAGGTGTCGTTGACGCCGACGGCGGTCGAGGCTTCATTTGCCGAGACGGCTTCACCTTCGGCGTCCGCCGCAGCTGTCGCCGTTTGGCTGTCGGTGACTTCAGTGGCGGTATTGGTCGGGTTGGCGAATACCTGCGAAGTCACGCCGAACGCAAATGTGACGACCAAGGTTCCGAGTAAAGCAACGATGCGTTTAAAACATGTTCCCATTTTTGCCTCCTTTTTCAGTTCTGTTGGTTAATGGCGACAGGCCTATGCCTTTGATGACATAGGCAATGGCTGTGCCATGACCGTCGTAAAACGGAAAAAGTTATTTATTTCAGATGATTAGTCTTTTATGGAGTTTTGCTGAAAGAGCATGGAGGGGATAGCTTATCTGTAAAGAAAATGATACATCCTGTCCCCTATTTTTATAATGAAAGTTTTCAGCATCCCTTTTTCTCATGTCATTGTCGTCACTTGTCCGTGAACTGTCTCGGAAGGGCGAACTGTATACTTTATGAAACATGGGGATAGAAATGAATGCTATGAAATCAACGGAGCGATATTTCAATCCGAAAAAATGGGATATTTTTACTACCATTTTTTCATTATCTTCTATTATTATTCACCGAAACAGGGAGGTGACGCATGGTGCGGATGGCGAGAAATATTATTGGCTTGGGATTAGTATTGGCCCTGTCTATCCATGGACGGCCGTTGCGGGCGGAAGAGCCTCCGTTAAACTGGTTCATCTCACCCATAGTGGGGTTTTCTCTGTTCCCTAGCGGGGAGGACATAGCAGATTCCCCGGTCTATGGCTTTGGCGCGGGCAAACGATTTGCCGAGCATTGGCGGTTCGAGGGGAGCCTCGGTTATCTCAACAGCGAACTGCGGGGAAGGGAAAGATCCGATCTGGAGATCTATCAGCTGGCGATGAGCCTGCTATACGATTTCACTCCATCTAAACGACTGGTTCCTTATCTGCGGGTCGGCGGTGGCGGCTACCATGCCGATCCGGAGGCCTTTGGAGCGAAATCGGGAGTGTTACTTCATGTGGGGGCGGGGCTTCGCTACAGATTGAATCCTCGCCTGTTTCTCAAGGGGGAGGTTCGTCATCAGACCTTTTTCGGGATGGTCGACAACGGGGGGAAGCGCAAGACCACGCATAATCTGACCACTTTGCTTGGTCTGGATGTGACGTTTCCCCAACGACCCGTTTCGGTTGCCGCGGCGGCTGCCGCCCCCCCCCTGCGAAAGGAGCGGGAAGCTCCGGCAGCAAAAAACCTGCCCGTCGCCAATGCGCCGTTGGAGCAGGAAAACCCGCTGCCGGCGGTTTCCACTGCTCGGCTCAGCGATGAAGAGCTTCGGCGGATTGACGCGGCACCGGTCTCGGAAACGGCAGAAAATCCCCTCTCTTCCATGGCAAAACCCGACTCGTTCGATGCGGGGGGAACGTTTTCCCCGAGATTTTCCCGGAGTACGGAGAAATTTCTGGACTGGGCGCCGGGCGATTCGCAAAAGATCGGCGATTTGGTGGAGGCACAGCCGTCAGGCAAATTCCTGCTCGTCGCCGATGTCGATGAAGGTCGTCTGACCTTCGCGCAATTCAAGTTACTGGAAAAACGGATGCTGCGTCTGCGTCTGGTCATGATAGAGCGTTTCGGACTGGACTCCGAGGCGGTCGAGATTCTATCCACGGGGACCTTGTCCCGGCGCCTTCAGGATCTTGGCCGGGCTGCCGTGATCATTCGCGTTCGCCCGATGGAGAACGGTTTCTAGCCCCGGGAGTTGGCTGTCCGGTGAGCGACGGCTTTTCCTCGTTTCATGTCGACGCCGGCGAGGAGAATGATGCCGACGAGGAAGAAGGTGGCGAGGGCGAGGATGGCGTGGCGGGAGGAGCCGGTGAGGTCGGCGATCAGGGCGAAAAGGAGCGGGCCGAAGATCGAGGCGAATTTGCCGCTGATGGCGTAGAAGGAGAAGAATTCAGCGGTTTTGGTAACGGGGACGAGACTGGCGAAGAGCGAGCGGCTGATCGCCTGGCTGCCGCCGAGGATCAGGGCCACGACCAATCCGAGAATCCAGAATTCCCAGTCGTGGTGCATGGTGAAGGCGTAAGCGCTGACGGCGATGAAAAGGATCAGGCTGAGCATGACCGCGCGCTTGGCCCCCTGTTTTTCCGCCAGACTCCCGAAAAGGAGGGATCCGGGCATGGCGACGAACTGGATCATGAGAAAGCAGCCGAGGATGCTGACCTGAGAGAGCCCCAGTTCTTCCCGGGCGAAGATGGCCGAAACGACGATAATGGTCTGGATGCCGTCGTTGTAGAAAAGGTAAGCGACGAGAAAACGCAGCAGGTCGGGATAATGGCGCAGTTCGCCGAAAGTGCGCAGGTAGCCCCGGAAACCGGTCGGCAGGGGGGCGGGGGGATGGAGGAAGGCGCTGTCCCGCACATGGCGGAAGGTGGGGATGGCAAAGATCACCCACCACAGCCCGGTGAGCAGAAAACCGGCGCGGGTCGCCACGCCGCGATCAGGGAAGCCGAAAAATTCGTAGCCCTGGATCATGGCAAAGGCGATGAGCAGCATGAGTCCGCCGCCGATGTAGCCGAAGGCGAAGCCCCGGGCCGAAAGCCGGTCGATTTCATGGCTTTCGGCCAGGGCCGGTAAAAAGGCGTTGTAGAAGATGTTGCCGGCGGCGAAGCCGACATTGGCGACGATAAAAAGTGCCGCCGCGAGCAGATAGCGGCCGGGTCCGGCCAGAACCAGGAGGGTGGTGGCCGTCGCCCCGAGCAGGGCGAAAAAGATCAGCAGCTGCCGCCGTCGCCCCTGGCGGTCGGCGAGAATCCCAAGCCAGGGGGCGGTGACGGCGACCAGCACCATCGACAGGGAGACGGCATAGCCCCACAGGGCCGAAGCCGGCATGGTTCGGCTTTGGCCGAAGAGGGAGAGCGGCGCCCCGCCTTCCGGCACCAGGCTGACGAAATAGACGGGTAAGACCGCCGCCAGGATCACCGTGGCAAAGGCGGAATTGGCCCAATCGTACATGCACCAGCCGAACCAGGTCTGTTTTTTGCTCGTCACTTGAGGAGCTGCTCGATCGCTTTGATGTTGGCGCCGGCGACGAAGGTGCCGTTGATCCAGTAATTGGGCGTTCCGGTCAGGCCGAGCATCTCGGTTGCTTGCTTGTGACTATCCATGACGCCGTTGTCGGTGAAGGGGGGGATGGGACCTTCGTCGTAGCGGCCGGACATGACTTCCTCATAGGCGACGGCCGGGTCGTTGGCGGAAAGGATGTAGCGGGCCTTCTGCTCGGCGTTGGGGTGCATTTTCAGCGGCAGGAAGAAGATGTAGCGGGTCGTGTCCTTGCGTTGGGCGAAGAACTCCGAGCCCTTGCGGCAGAAGGTGCAATCCGGGTCGGTGACTTCGATGACGGTGTTCTTGCCGTTGCCGATCTTGACCGCTTTATCCAGGGGCAGAAGCTTGAGCTTGTCCCCCATGAGTTTGCCGAGGCGTTCCTTGCTCAGATTGACGCCGTCCTTGGTCCACAGCTCGCCGGCGATCATGTGTCCGGTTTCCGGGGCGAAGTAGAGGATTTTCCCGCCGGCGGCCACTTCGTAAAGCCCGGCGATGGGGCTGGTGAATATCTGCTGGAATTCGAGTTTGGGATAGGCCTTTTTCAGCGCTTCGTTGACCTTGGCGGGCGCTTCATTTTCGCCGGCGCCGACCGGACCGCCGGCGGCGAGCGTCAGCAGACAACAGCCCAGAAAGAAACGGATACGTTTGGAGATTTTGCTCATCTGCATGAATCCTTTCTCGATTTTGAATTCGTTAAAAAGACTTATAGCCTGAAACGTGAAACTTCAAACCAGGATGATTACCGTCGTCCATGAATCCGTTGCACATAGGCGCAGTCGGGGGGGAGCCACTGCACGGTTTCTACCACATCCGGGGTCAGCTTGACACATCCCTCATCGACATCGAAACGCTTGTGATAGACCTTGCATTCGCGGGTGACAATGTCGAGAAAGCGGCAGGGAATATCCGTCGGCCGGATGGTGCCGTCTTCTTCCACCCACTTCTCGAAGCAGCATAGACCGCAGCGCTTGCAGAGGTTTTCCCATTCTTCGAGGGAAAGCTTTTTCGGCGTTGTCCCCGACTTTTTTGGCCTCATTTACCGAGATGACCCATGATTCCACGCACCGCGGCCGGAATATCGGCCGGCAAGAGGACAATCTTGGCGTTGGGGGCGCTGGAGATGTTTTTCACCGCGTCGATATATTTTTCGCCGAGCAGGTACATGACCGGCAGCTCATTCGCCTGAATCGCTTCCGTCACCTTGGTGATTGCCCGTTGACTGGCCTCGGCCAGCACCACCTGGGCCTGGGCGTCACGCCTGGAGGCTTCGAGGCGGCCGTCAGCCTGGAGAATGGCGGCGGACTTTTCACCTTCGGCGCGGGTTACTGTGGCGCGCCGACCACGCTCGGCGGCGGCCTGTTCCTCCATCGCCTTCTGCATGGTCGCGGAGGGGTTGATGTCCTGAATCTCCACGGTCTTCAGGGTGATTCCCCAATCGGCGATGTCGTCGGAGATGGCTTCCTTGAGTTTGGCTTTAATCATGTCGCGGGAGGAAAGGGCGTCGTCCAGGTCCATTTCGCCGACGATGGAGCGCAGCGAGGTCTGCACCAGGGTGCGGATGGCGATGCGGTAATCCTCGATGCCGTAGACCGCTTTTTCCGGGGAGACGATATTGATGTAGGCTACGGCGTTGGCGACGATCACCGCGTTATCCCGGGTGATGACTTCCTGGGAGGGAATGTCGAGGACGATGTCCTTGGTCGTGACCTTGTGGGCGACCGTGTCGATGTAGGGGATGATGATGTTCAGTCCCGGGCCCAAGGTGCTGTGGTATTTGCCAAGCCGCTGGACCACATGCTTGTATCCCTGGGGGACGATGCGCACGCCGAGCGAGATGGTGACGGCCACCAGCACCAGAAAAACAACGACAACCACCAATCCTTCCATGCTTTCAATCTCCTTTATTGATTGAATCGTTTGTGAGACAGGTTCNNTCGTCTCTCTACTATCAACGTATTCCCGGAAACGTCCTTGACCAAGACCCGATCCCCGACCGCGACCGACTGCTCGCAGATGAAGGGCCATTCGTCGGCTCCCAGCAGGGGGGTGGTGAAACGGACCGTTCCGCGTCGGCCTTCCTGGGGCGCGGCGATGACTTGGCCGCATTCGCCGAGCACCGCTTCCCTTGACATGCCCGCCTTGGTGCGGTCGGTCATGCGCGGCTTGAGAAAGCGGAACCAGAGGAAGGTGAAGAGTCCGGAGGCGATGGCCCAGATGAAGATCTGCCAGCTCAAGGCCAACTCGCCGAGAAGCAGGAGCAGCCCGCCGACCAGCAGGGCGCCGAGGCCGAACCAGAAGATGGTGAAGCTGGGGATGAACAGCTCGGCCAGGATCAGCAGCAAGCCCAGAGTCAGCCAGTGCCAGTAGAGCATCGTCTCGTGCCTCCTCGAAAAGAATGGGGTATCCGATTGCGACCGAGGCGGCTTGGGCTCGGCGGGCGAGGTTGACGACCGCCCGGTTCTTGTGCGATGCTGGCCGCCCTCATCAAAATGACTAATCTTTCCGATTCTGTCAAGGCGGCCGTCGATGCGCTTAATCCAACCTCCGCAGCTTGAAGAGCCCGGCGACTGCCCCTATCTTCCCGGGCGGAAAAAACGCTACGAATTTTTTCTCGCCGGCCAACTCGACGGGGTCGAACTTTCCCGCTATCTGGCCGAGGGTTGGCGCAAGTTCGGTCTCTACTATTTTCGTCCCGCCTGCCCCGATTGCCGCGCCTGCACCCCGTTAAGAATTCCGGTCGCGGAATTCACCCCCACCCGGGAACAGCGCCGGGTCTTGAAAAAAGCTGCGTCCCTCGGCGTGAACTTCGGGCCCCTGCGGCTGTCGGATCGCGCCTACGCCATCTATCGGGAGCACGCCCGGGGGCGCTTCGGGTTGGAGGCCAATCCCGAGGAGTTCCTGCTCAATTTCTATCTACCTTCCTGTCCCGTCATGCAGTCGGAAATCGTCGTGGAGGAAGAGATGGCCGGAATCGGCTTTCTCGATATCGGCGCCGACTGTCTGAGCAGCGTCTATTTCGCCTTCGATCCCGCCTATTCCGCTTTCAATCCAGGAACCTTCAGCATTCTTAAAGAGATTGAGCAGGCCCGCGCGATGGGGCTGAGCTGGTACTACCTCGGCTATTTTGTCGCCGACTGCCGATCCCTGGCCTACAAGGACCGCTTCCGCCCCCGCCAGCATCTGGACTGGCGCACGGGGGACTGGCGCACGGTCGACGCGCCTCCCCATCCCTGATTCGTTCTCTTCAATTCATCCCGCTCTTACCAGGCCGCCATACGCTTACGCTGGACCACGGCGAAGCGCGCGAAGACCCGTTCCGATTCGTAGGACATGCCGACACCCACCAAGTCGAAGATCCCGCCGAAACGCACATCGCCGCCGGCCAGGGCCATGCGATGTCCGTCCCGTTGCAGCATGTAGCCGTCAAAGTGGGTCCAGATCGGCTGTTGCCCCCAACCCTGCCGTTCCCCCACGCGCAGATGCAGATCGGGGGGGATGCAGACCAGCCGGAAGTTGGTCGGCGACAGGCCGAGTTTTTCGATGATGGTGACCCCCTGGGAGGACAGGGCCTGCTCGATGGCCAGACGGCTGAGCTGGGTGCGGCGCGGCAACCCCAGGGCTTCGAGCAGGGGCGTGACGGGAGGCTCCTGTCCTGGCCGCGGGTCGGGAAAGTCCTCGGCGAGAAAATCCTCCGCCGCCAGATTGGGCAGATAGCGGCTTCCGCCGGAGCTGATGAAAGGGTGGATCATGAACATGCGGATCCGCTCCTTCATCGCTTCGGGGGTGTCGGCGGGAAAGGCGGCCTGCCCGACCCGTTGCGNNCCCCGCCGATGGCGGGATGCCAGGCCAGTTGGCAGAGGTGGCCGTAGCGGTCGCGCCAGGAGTCGGCGTGCATCGGCATCAGACTCAACGCGGCGGCGGCTTCGAGGGTTTCGCGGGGGAAGTTCAGGGAAAAGTCCTCGACCTTTTGGCTGGGCGACTCCCCGCCGAGAGCTTCCGACGGGATGGCGGTCTTATCGCCAAGCTCGGAGAGCTGCTCCGACAGCTCCCGCAAACGCTGGAAGTCCCCCCGGTTGAAGGCATCGAGGGCTTCCTGCTGTAATTGCACACTGGCCAGAGGTCCGCTGTCGCGGGGTGCTTCCGTCGTCTCGGCCAACGGCAGTGAGCTGAAGACCTGGCGCCGGGCTTCATAAAAAACCTTCCAATCGGGGTCTTCTTCGCTCAGGCGCAGCAGCCCCTGCATGGTTTTTTCCTGGAGATCCCCCAGTCCGGTTCCGGTGACGCCGGCGAAGCCCTGCAATCCCGGGGAGAAGGGATCAACGGGGACGAGCGGGTTGTCATAAAGCATCTGCCCCAGCTCAATCAGCGAGCGCCGGCTATCGACCTTTTGCCGCAGGGACTCCAGGCGGCCGCTCAATTCCTGGGTCAGAGACCAGTCCGCCCGTTCCATGGCTTCGCGGATCTGCTCCGGCAGCCGGGCGGCGCCGGCCCGTTCTTTCTCCAGGGCGCGGTAGTCGGCGACAGAGAGCATGGGGGTCAACAACTGGCGGGCGCGTTCGAGATAAAGATCCCAGTGGACGGTATCGGCCTTGGCGGTGGTCAACAACCGGCGAATGAGGGCCGGTGCCTGGTCCTGGTCTGGTGCTTTGTTATGGTTGTTCATCGATTAGCTCCAGTGTATCAAGGGTTTATAGGTCTTCCCTCAGCCAAATTCTGAAATGCGGTCAGTTGCTCCGGTTGACCCATGACTCCGACCAGGTCGTTGGCGGCGAAATCGAAGTCAGGCGGGGGATTGGTCTGCATTTCTCCCCGGCGCAAGACGCCGACGATGGAGGCGCCGGTGTGGCTGCGAATACGCAATTCGCCGATGTTTTTTCCGAGCAGAGGGCTGTCGNNTTTCTAAGGCGACCCAGGAAAGTTCCAGCAGGCGGGTGGCATCTTGCAATTGGGTAATCGCCTGATAGCCCAGTTCTCCTTCGTAGAGGGGGGAGTAGAGTTCCCGCCGTACGGCGTCGGTGTACCACTGGATTTTGTTGACCGGCATGTTCAGATAGAGCATGGCCTGGCGGGTGAATTCGAGGCTGGCTTCGAATTCCGGCAGAACAACCTGATAGACCCCCTCCTCGTGCAGCAGTTGCATTTCCTCGATGCTGGAGGCGCGGGCGATGATGCGCAGGTCCGGGTTCAGCGTATGCACCTGGGTGGCGACCGCCGAAGCGGTTACCGCCACGGGGGTGGTGATAAGCAGCAGCTTGGCCCGGTTGATTTCCGCCGCCTCCAGTACCACCGAGTGGGTGGCGTCGCCGAAGACGGTGGGAAAACCGTCATCTTTGGCTTGTTCCACGCGCCAATGGTTGATTTCGATGATGACGAAGGGGACATCCAGGCGTTGCAG
>DIVU01000167.1:8631-11767 GCA_002423365.1 Desulfuromonadaceae bacterium UBA6124
AACAGGGGGGTCAGCAGCATGGTGACCACCGCCACCGTCAGGGTCAGGGAGTAGAGTTCCTGGGAAATGGAGTCGGTGGCGACCCCGACCCGCGCGAGGACGAAGGAGAATTCCCCGACCTGGAAGAGACCGAGGCCGGCGGCCAGGGGGACGACGTTGACATAGCCGAAGGCGCGGGTGATGGTGGCGAAGATCGTCGCCTTGGCGACGATCACCAGGGCGACGATGGCGAGCACCTGGCCGAAATGGGAAAGGAGAAAGGCGGGATCGAGCAACATCCCCACCGAGGTAAAGAAGAGCAGGCCGAAAATATCGCGCAGGGGGATGATGTCGCTCAGGGCCTGATGGCCATAGTCCGATTCGCTCAGGATCATGCCGGCGACGAAGGCCCCGAAGGCGAAGGACAGGCCGAAGAGGTAGGTACCGTAACCGATTCCCAGCCCCATGGCGGTGATCGCCAGGGTGAAAAGTTCCCGGGAATTCCAGGCGGCGACCCGCTTCATCAGCCAGGGGATCAGGCGGGTGCCGACGACGACCATCAGCACCAGGAAGATCGTGGCCTTGACCGCGGCAACCCCGAGGATCGGCAGGCCCGCCGCCGGGTTCTTCAGCTGCGGCAGCACGATCATCATCGGCACGATGGCCAGGTCCTGGACGATGAGCATGCCGATCATCACCCGACTCGACAGGGTGCCGAGAATCCCCTGGTTCATCAGGGTCTTGAGCACGACCATGGTGCTCGACAGGGAAATCAGTCCGCCGAACCAGAGGGCCGCATCTCGCTCCCAACCGAAAAAGCGGCCGATGGCGTAGCCGAAGGCCATGGTCAGCAGAATCTGGATCGGCGTGCCGATCAGGGCAACCTTGCGCACCGGTTGCAGCTCTTTCAGGGAAAATTCCAGGCCAAGGGCGAAGAGGAGCAGGGCCACGCCGATTTCGGCAAGCAGTTCGATGTCGTGGGAATCGGAAATGGAGATGCCGCCGGTATGCGGACCGACCAGCACTCCAGCCAGGATGTAGCCAAGAATCAGCGGCTGTTTGAGCCGTTGGGCGATCAGTCCGCCAATCAGGGCGGCGACGACAATGACGACAATATCCGCGGCAATTCCCATAAGTTCAGAGGATCCCGATAGAAGACGGAGGTTTCGGGGGGAGCAGGGGCGTATGGCGACAATAGATTAAAGATACTAGCATTTTTTCATCCCGGGCGCACCCCGGGATTTTCTTTCTTCTCGACACCAGCCCGTCCCTGTCGCCCTTTGCGCTGTCGGCATCTGTTGTCCGCCTTTGTGGAAAAGAGGGATTAACCTTTGGCGAAATCGGGTATGATTAAAACGTCCGTGGGCAGGACGAAATTCGCCTCTCCCCCGGCGGACGCGGCGGAGAAGAAGTTTTTGAATCCCGGCAGGAGGAGCTTATGAATGTTCACCACCAGCCGATCGCCGAACGTATCGCCTGGCTGCTCGATCTGGCGCGACGGCATACGGCCGAATTTCGCAGCCCCGAGGCCTGTCTGGCGCGGGATCGCTACCGGGCGCTGCATCCCACGGCGGTGATGGTTCTCAAATGCATGGACGGGCGGATCAATATCCCTGTCGCCACCAAAACCCCGCCCGGGCTGATCCAGCCTTTCCGCAATCTCGGCGGCATGTTCGACCTTGGCTGGCCCCATCTCGGCGAGGTGCTGGCCGCCGATGTCCTGCGCATGGTGAAAGCCGGTCGTCGGGTGCTGATTTTCATCACCTATCATTTTTCCCGGGGGGATGTGCACCGGGGGTGCGCCGGGTTCGGTTACGACCAGGCAGCGGCCCTGGCCCATTGCCGGGAAATCCGGCGGCAGGCCGAACACATTTTCGGGAGCGGCCACGACACCGTTTATCCCCTGATCTGCGGCTTCGAGACGGACGAGGACGCCCTGCTGATTCATGGCAGGGACGGCGAAATTCTCGACCTCGCAGAGTTTGCTCCCGAGCGGGAGGAGGAATTGCCGCCGCGTCTGGGCAAGCTCTTTCCGGATATGGCCGAACAGATGCAGGTGGATCTGGCCCGTTTGCTCAAGGGAAATCTTCGCTGGATCACCCAGGTGCGTCAGGCTCCCCGCGCCCTCGATATCGAGCATCGGGAGTGGATGATCTGCCTGGGGCGCGGATTCGATTTTCTGCACACCCCCAATCTGGCGCTGATCATCGGACCCTACAGCCCCGATCTGGCCGACCCGATCCGCAAGGCCGCCGGGATCATCGAAAACAACATGCGCGCCGGACGGATTCCCGACGACGGTTTTCTCCTTTTCGCCTCGGTCCCCTATGACGAAATCGGCATGGATCGGGCGAGGGCCGAGCTCAAATCACGCTTTCTCGCCGATTTCGCCGCCGGGGTGATCGGCGCCGAGTTCCCCGGCCTGGCCGCACGGATGCACCGGCAAGTGGCGGTTCTTTCCTGGCATTCCCGGGAGTTGGAGGTCTTGGCGATGGCGTGACCGGCACGCGCCGAACTTAGCTTGGTTGTGAGCCTTGACAGACAATATGGTTATTTATATATTCAATAAAATTCTTTCGGAGGTTGTCATGTTTAAAAAAATCTTTTCAGTTCTTTTGCTTTTTTTCGTCCTGGGCTGTTCCGAAGAGGAGAAAGTGCCCGCTACCGCCGCCCTTTCGAGTCCTACGGGCGGCCCCCAGTTGCTCTTTTTTCTCGATCCCAACGGCGGGCCTTGTATGATGCAAGGGCGTATCCTGGCGAGTATGGAAGAGGAATTGCGCGGCCGGGCCGCTGTTCGCGAGGTTCGCACGACCCTTTCCGAGGATCGTCCGCTCTTCGGGCAGTTCGGTATTCGCGGCCTGCCTTCGCTGATTCTCGTCGACGGCGGTGGCAAGGAGATCCGCCGTCTGCCCCCAGGGGTCAAGAGTGCCGAGGAAATTCGTTTTTTGCTTAACGAGCTGAAATAGGGGAGGAGGGCCGTGCCTGTTCTTGACTTGTCCCTGGCTTCCGTTTTGCTGGCGGTGGCGGCCGGACTGGCCAGTGTCGCTTCCCCCTGTGTGCTTCCGGTCGTCCCCATTCTGGTGGCCGGCACCGCCGAGGACCATCGCCATCGTCCGCTGCTCATCGTTCTCGGCCTGAGCGCCGGGTTCATGGCCAT
>DIVU01000122.1:0-380 GCA_002423365.1 Desulfuromonadaceae bacterium UBA6124
CCTGCTGGAATCCGTCCGCACCTTGGGGAAACCGACCATTGCGCGCGTGCATGGCCCCGTTTTGAGCTATGGGGCAGGACTGGTCGCGGCCTGCGACATGGCCGTTGGATCCTTTGGGGCGGAGTTCTGCCTTTCCGATGTCCGCACAGGCATGATCCCATCGGTGATTTCGCCGTATCTGATCCAGGCGATGGGCGAGCGGGCGGCCCGTCATTACTGCCTTTCCGCGGAACGCTTCACGGCAGCGGAGGCTTACCGCACGGGCCTGTTGACCGACATCGCCCCGCTGGACGAACTGGATGCCCGGATCAACGAATTGCTCGGCCAATTGATCCAGGGCGCCCCCTCGGCACAGGCGCTGACCAAGGACTGGATCCGTG
>DIVU01000122.1:393-3603 GCA_002423365.1 Desulfuromonadaceae bacterium UBA6124
GCCCGGGACGGTGTGGACGCGCTTCTCCACCCGAGACGCAAACCGGCATGGCTGCGCAAAACCAAGAAACCCTCACACCCGAAGAATCCCTTATAGCCAAAATGCAAACTGATAACAGACGGTTAAACTTCTATTCCACTTTTTTCCTTGACACCCGGTGTAACGGGATGTTAATCAAATCGCCACTTGGCATAACCTCTGGAAACTACTGAAGTGGCTTGATTGCTCATTTTTTGTGGTTGATCACATCTCTCGCTTTATAAGCATCGTTACCCATAACGGCATGGCCGTTGGTCACAATGAATACAAGCAATCGTTAGGCAATCTTCTCACCTGAAGCCTTCGCAATGGGCTGAATTGGTCCGTGTTTGAAGATTAAAAAGCTTGTAACGAAAACCGATCCTAAAGTGATTTGGCGTGTACTGCTGCAGGAAACGACGGCTAGGCCTGCTGTGGTTGTGTTGCGCCCGTCTCCTTTCAGAACCATGTTTTTTCTTGATTTGGAAGCAATATTTATAGTGCTCGCATCGGATGTGGGGATGTCGTCCGTCATCCGGGGTGGGATCCTATAGAAGTTGCGGAAGTCGGTTTAGGCTTTTTTTGAATTCAGGACGGTCCCATAAACCACTGAAAAAAAAGGAGGGAGTATGACGAAAAAAGAACTGGGTAAAGAAACCAAGCAGACGGGCGTATCGCGCCGCAATTTCCTCGCCGGGGCCGCGTTGGCAACGGCCGGGGCCGCGACCCTGGGGTTCCCATCGGTCCTCAAGGCGCAGGGGCCGATCAACATGCGTTGGCAGAGCACCTGGCCGACGAAGGACATCTTCCATGAATATGCCCTCGATTTCGCCAAGAAGGTTAACGACATGACCGGCGGCGATCTCAAAATCGAGGTGCTGCCGGCTGGCGCCGTGGTTCCGGCCTTCGACCTGCTGGTGGCCGTATCCAAGGGAACGCTCGACGGCGGCCACGGCGTTTTCGTCTACCACTACGGCAAGAACCATGCGCTGTCGCTGTGGGGATCGAGCCCCGCGTACGGGATGGATGCCGACATGATGCTTTCCTGGCACAAGTACGGCGGCGGCAAGGAATTCTTCACGAAGGTTTACGATGCCATCGGCGTCAACGTCAAATCTTATTCCTACGGCCCGATGTGGACCCAGCCGCTGGGCTGGTTCAAGAAGCCGATCACCAAGGTAGACGATTTCAAGGGGATGAAGTTCCGCACCGTCGGCATCTCGATTGACCTGTTCAAGGGGATGGGCGCCGCGGTAAACGCGCTGCCCGGCGGCGAGATCGTCCCGGCGCTGGACCGCGGCCTGCTGGACGGCGCGGAGTTCAACAACGCCTCCTCCGACCGCGCGCTCGGTTTCCAGGATGTGTCGAAGGTCTGCATGCTTCAGAGCTATCACCAGAGCGCTGAATGCTTCGAGATCCTCTTCAACAAGACCAAATTCGACGCGCTGCCGGACAAGATGAAGGCCATCATCGACAACGCCGTGGAAGCCGCGTCGGCGGATGTCACCTGGAAATCGATCGACCGCTATTCGAAGGACTACATCGAACTGCAGACGAAGGAGAAGGTGAAATTCTACAAGACGCCCGATTCCATCCTCCAGAAGGAGCTCGAGATCTTCGACAAGGTCGAGGCGGAATACTCGGCCAAGAACCCGCTGTTCAAGGAGATCGCCGCATCGCAGAAAAAGTTCGCCGAGCGCACGGTGAAATGGAAGAGAGACACGGTGGTCAGCCCGACTCTGGCCTACAACCACTATTTCGGCAGGAAGAAAAAGTAACCGATTTTTCAAGGGATTACGGATCGGCCATCCGGGCGCAGTCCGGATGGCCGACTTTGGAGATAAGGCTGAATATGCAGAAATTGCTGCTTACCATCGACAGGATCAGCACCTTCGTCGGAAAGGTCTTTGCATGGCTTATCGTGTCGTTGACCTTCATGATCACCTATGAGATCTTCTCGCGTTATGCCCTGGATGCTCCGCACGACTGGGCTTTCGACGGGATGCTCCAGATGTACGGGACGCTGTTCATGATGGCGGGCGCCTACACGCTCTCGAAGAACAACATGGTCCGCGGCGATGTCCTCTACGGATTTTTCCCGCCGCGGCTCCAGGCCGGCCTCGATCTCACGCTCTACTTCGTTTTTTTCCTGCCCGGCGTGAGCGCCCTCGTCTGGGCCGGCTATCTCTATGCCGGCGAATCGTGGGCCATCTGGGAGCACTCGGGGATCACCGCGAACGGCCCGCCGGTTTACCATTTCAAAACGGTCATTCCCATTGCCGGATCGTTCCTGCTGCTGCAGGGAATCGTCGAGATGATCCGCTGCGTCCGCTGCCTCAAGGACGGCCAGTGGCCTTCCCGCCTGCAGGACGTTGAAGAGGTCGACGTCGAGAAACTGAAGAAACAGACGGGCGTCAAGGACGAGGACATCACCAAGCTGGACGAGTTCGTAACGGCGAAAAAGGGGGGTGACCGATGAAAAAAGGCGCCTGGTTCGGACTCTCGATCTTGGCCGTGATCGTCATCGGCCTCTTCTTCCTCATGCCATCGCCGGATAAGATCACCAACGGCCACCTGGGTCTGCTGATGCTGGCCCTGATCGTCGTGGCGATCATGCTGGGCTTTCCCACGGCCTTCACCCTGATGGGGCTGGGAACGTTTTTCGCCTGGTATGCCTACAACAGCGTCAACCCGGCGCTGGCGGTCCAGCAGACCCTCGATCTGGTGGTTCAGCGGGCCTTCTGGGTCATGAACAACGACGTGCTCATCGCGGTCCCACTGTTCGTCTTCATGGGATACCTCGTCGAGCGCGCCAATCTGATCGGCCGGCTTTTCAAGGGTCTTCATCTTGCCACCGCGCGGATCCCCGGCTCGCTTGCCGTTGCGACGGTCATGACCTGCGCGGTCTTCGCCACGGCCACAGGAATCATCGGGGCGGTGGTGACGCTGATGGGGCTCCTTGCCTTCCCGGCGATGCTCAAGGCGGGATACAACGTCCGGCTCTCGGCGGGCGCCACCTGCGCGGGCGGAACCCTCGGGATCCTGATTCCGCCGTCGGTCTTGCTGATTCTCTATGGCGCAACGGCCGGCGTGTCGGTGGTCCAGCTCTATGCCGGGGCGTTCCTGCCCGGAACGATGCTGGCGCTCCTGTACGTCTTCTACATCATCATCTACGCGAAGATCAAACCGAGT
>DIVU01000127.1 GCA_002423365.1 Desulfuromonadaceae bacterium UBA6124
GCGGCGGCTTTCAGGTCTTCAGTCTCGGCGAACTGCGCAAGATCGACGAGCAGGGGGTGCGTTTTCAGTCCCACCTCGACGGTGCCGCCCATGTGCTGACCCCGGAATCCTCCATCGCTATTCAGGAGGCCCTGGGGGCCGATATCATTATGGCTTTCGATGAATGCATCCCCTATCCGGCCAGCCGGGAATACGTCGCCGAATCGACCGCCCGCTCCAGTCGCTGGGCCGCCCGCTGCCGGCAGGCACGGCAACCGGAGGACGGCGCCTCCCTCTTCGGGATTGTGCAGGGGGGGATGCACCGCGATCTGCGCGCCCAGAGCGTTGCCGATCTGCTCGACATTGGCTTCGAAGGCTATGCCGTCGGCGGCCTCTCCGTCGGCGAGTCGGCGGAGCTGATGTATGAGGTGATGGATTGGACCATGCCTCTTTTGCCCCGGGACCGTCCCCGTTATGTCATGGGGGTGGGGACTCCGGAAAATCTGGTGGAGGGGGTACGGCGCGGGGTGGATATGTTCGATTGCGTGATGCCGACCCGCAACGCCCGTAACGGCGTGCTCTTCACCAGCTTCGGTAAAATCAGCATCAAACAGGCGCGCTATCTCGATGACGAGAGCCCCATCGATCCGGACTGCGACTGCTATGTCTGCCGTCATTACAGCCGGGCTTACCTGCGTCATCTCTACCAGAGTAATGAAATTCTCTCATCGATGTTGAATACGCACCACAATCTGCATTACTATCAACGGCTGATGGCTCAGATGCGTGCCGCCATCGAAACGGGAACATTCGAGGAATTTCGGGCGGATTTCCTCGCCGCCCGCCGTATCGATCCGTAGAACCTGACGAGTAGGGTTTGCGGTTTTTTACCACGTTTTTTCACCAACATTTACATGACAAGGAGGTTTCACCCATGATTTCTCAGGCATACGCAATGGCACCGCCCGCCGGCGGACAGGCCGGGGGCGCTCCCGGATACGAAGGGATTCTCATGCTGGTGGTGATGTTTGCCATCTTCTATTTCCTGTTGATCCGTCCGCAGCAGAAACGGGCCAAGCAGCATAAGCAGCTCATCGAGAATCTAAAGGTCGGCGATCAGGTCGTGACCGCCGGCGGCCTGCACGGCAAAGTGGCCGCTCTGCAGGATACCGTGGTCATGGTTGAGGTCGCCGCTGGGGTCAAGATCAAAATCAGCCGCAGTTCCATCGTGGCGACCCGCCAGGAGCAGTAGTTCCGGCTGGGGCCGCGAGGCCCGCTTCGCTCCGGCGGGTTCGTCATCGCGCGCCCGCCGGTTTCGTTCAACGGACCAAAGGAGAATATTTCTACCATGGCCAGAAGCCTCAAGTTGCGGGGGGGGCTGGTTCTGCTCTGCCTCCTCCTGTCGTTCATTTCCTTGGCCCCGACCTTCTGGGGCGGCGGTCTCCCCGGCTGGTGGACCAAGTCTTTCGATCCCATTCATCTGGGNNCTGCTCGCCGAAAAGGATGTGGTTTTCAAACGGGCCGAGCGTCTTCCCGGCGAGCGTCTGGCGGTCACCGTCTACGACGAGGAATCGGGCAAGGCTTTGGACGCCCTGATGGGGGAGAACTTTCCCACCCTTGAGGCCATGACCCTCTCCCAGGAGGGGGGGTACATCCAGAAAAACTATCGTCTGGGGGATCAGGAAATCGCCAATATTCGCGATTACGCCATCCGCCAGGCCCTGGAAACCCTGCGCAACCGCGTCGACCAGTTCGGGGTCAGCGAGCCGACCCTGCAGATGCAGAGTGACGACCGCATCCTGATTCAGCTTCCGGGGATCAAGGATCCCGAACGGGCCATCGCCCTGCTCGGCAAGACCGCCCGTCTCGAATTCAAGATGGTCGCCGAGGACGCCAATCCCGAGGACGCCGTCAAGGGCAATCCTCCGCCTGGTACCCAGCTGCTCTACGAGCGCAACGTCAACCGTCAGACCGGCGAAGTCACGGAAACGCCCTTGGTCGTTTATGAAAAGACCGCCTTGACCGGCGATCTGCTCGCCGATGCCCAGGTTCGCATCGACACCCGTTTCAACGAGCCTTACGTCGGCATCGATTTCAATCCGGTGGGCGCCAAGCGCTTCGATCAGATCACCGCCGCCAATGTCGGCAAGCGTATGGCCATCGTCCTCGACGATACCGTTTACTCGGCGCCGGTCATCCGCGAGCGCATTTCCGGCGGTAGCGCCCAGATCAGCGGCGCTTTCAACGAGCAGGAAGCCACCGACCTGGCCATCGTGCTGCGTGCCGGTTCCCTGCCGGCGCCGGTGAAGATTCTCGAAAACCGCACCGTCGGTCCCTCCCTGGGGCGCGATTCCATCAATCAGGGGATTGTTTCCGTCGTTGTCGGCGGCCTGCTGGTGGTGCTTGGCATGGCGATCTATTATCGCCTTTCCGGCTTGGTCGCCAATATCGTTCTGGTGCTCAATGTCTTCTTCATCCTGGCGCTGCTCTCCCTCTTCAAGGCGACCCTGACCTTGCCCGGCATCGCCGGTATCGTTCTCACCATCGGCATGGCGGTCGACGCCAATGTTTTGATTTTCGAACGGATCCGCGAGGAGCTTCGCCTTGGCAAGACGGTCCGCAACGCTATTGATGCCGGTTATGCCAAAGCATTTCTGACCATCATCGACGCCAACGTGACGACCCTGATCGCGGCCCTGGTCCTCTTCCAGTTCGGCACCGGTCCGGTCAAGGGCTTCGCCGTCACCCTTTCGGTGGGGATCGTTTCGTCGCTCTTCACGGCGATTTTCGTCTCCCGATTGATTTTCGACCTGTTCCTCGGTAACCGGCACATCAAGCGGATGAGCATATAAAAAGGAGATCTCCGTGGAACTTATCAAACCAAATATCAATATCGATTTTGTCGGCCGTCGGAAGATGGCGATTGGTTTTTCGCTGTTGCTCATCCTCGTTGGCATCGCTTCCTTGATTTTCAAGGGCGGACCGAGTTACGGCATCGACTTCGCCGGCGGAACCCTGGTGCAGATCAAGTTTTCCCAGGCGACGGATGCTTCCGCCATCCGCGAAGCCCTCGGCGGGGTGGACCTCGGCTCTTTCGTGGTACAGCGCTTTGGCGAGGAAGGGGACGAGTTCCTCATCCGTGCGCAGAACACCAGCGCCGAACTGGAAGGGTTGTCTCATGCCATGGCCGCCGCCCTGGAGGGCAAGTACAGCGCCGGGAGTGTCGAGGTTCGCCGGGCCGAGATGGTCGGTCCCCAGGTCGGCAAGGACCTGCGCGAAAAGGGGCTGATGGCCGTGCTTTACGCCATGATCGGTATCCTCGTCTACGTCAGTTGGCGCTTCGAGTTCCGTTACGCCGTCGGTGCCGTGCTCGCGCTGCTGCACGACGTCGTCATAACCCTGGGGGCTTTTTCCCTCTTCAACATGGAAATCGACCTGCCGGTCATCGCCGCCTTTTTGGCGATCATCGGTTACTCCCTCAACGACACCATCATCGTCTACGACCGAATTCGCGAGAATCTGGGCAAGCACTCCAAGGAAGGGCTGGCGTCGGTCATCAATCATTCCATCAATGAAACCCTCTCCCGCACCATTCTCACTTCCGGCACGACCTTGCTGGTGGTCGTCGCGCTCTTCATCTTCGGCGGCGGGGTGATTCACACCTTTGCCTTCGCGTTGCTGGTCGGGATTGTGATCGGAACCTATTCGTCTATTTTCGTCGCCAGCCCCCTGTTGCTTTTCTGGGAAAACCGCAAAGGCGGCCAGGATACCGGTAAAATAGCAACGGCCGGAGGGAAGGCATGAAAAAGGAAACGCTCTTTTTTGTTGCCGTCGCTCTGATTGTCGGGCTGCTGGTCGGCGTTCTGGTCAGCAAGGGAGGGCGCGATTCGGCGCCGGTTCAGGGCGCCGCGCCGGCGGCTCCGGCGGCCAATGTGCAACAGAACATCCAGTTGATAGAGAAGATGGTGGCCGAGGATCCCGGCAATCGCGGAGCCTGGGTGCAACTTGGGCACGCTTACTTCGACAGCCGCCAGCCGGTGCAAGCGATCGAGGCCTATAACAAGGCGTTGGAGCTCGACCCCAACGACCCCGACGTACTCACCGATCAGGGGGTGATGTTCCGCGATATGGGCTGGTTCGATCGCGCCGAAGAAAACTTTATCAAGGCCAACGAGATTAATCCCGCTCATGCCCAGAGCCTCTTCAATCTCGGAGTGGTCTACCGCTACGACATGAATGATGCCAATCGTGCCCGCGAGGCCTGGACTCGCTATCTTCAAGTCAACCCGAGCGGCCCTGGTTCCGAAAAGATCCGCGCCGAATTAGAATCCTTGGGCGGCGCCTCGACTCTGGCTCCTCCCCGATAGGACAGGGGGAGATCGCCCGCATGGCTCCGGAGATTTCCGGATGGCTAGTAAAATCTCAGGCCGAAAGCACCGCTTTCGGCCTTTTTTTCAAGGAGATGGGATGTCCAACCTGGGACGAGCCTCGATAGCCACTGCCTTGGCGCTGCTGGCGTTACTCCTCGGCGCGTGCCTCGGGATCGAAAAGCCTCTCTCGGGGACACTGTCAGGGGATATCTATTGGCGCGGTCGGGTTTTTCTGGATGGGGACCTGGTCATCGCGAAAGATTCGCGATTGTTCATTGCCCCCGGTACGGAAGTCCTTTTTCTGCCTCCCGGTCCCGGGCGGGATCAATGGACCGATCACCCCAACTTCCCCGGTAGCGAGCTGATTGTGCGCGGCGAGCTGATTGCCTCGGGGACGGCCGATGCGCCCATCGTCTTTCGCCATGTCGACCCCGACGCCGCGCCGGGCAGTTGGGGGGGGGTCAACTTCGAGCCTGGTTCCCGCGCGCGCTTTGCCTTCTGTCGCTTCACCCAGGCGGACAGCGCCGTGCACGGCCAGGAGACGATGGTCAGCATCAACCAGTCCCTGTTCGAGAAAAATCTGGTGGGCATCCGTTTCCATACCAGCAGCATGCGTATCGAGAACAATCTGCTGCGCGACAATGGTGTGGCGATCCGTTTCCATTTCGGCGCGCCGACGATTGTCGGTAACGACATCCGGGACAATAAACGAGCCTTTTTCATCACCTCCTTCCCCCGGGATTACCGGATCGAGGGGAACAGCATCGTCGATAGTTCCGATTATGCCGTTGTTCTTGGCGAAGAGGTGCCCGAGGATGTCATGATGGCCGATAACTATTGGGACTGGGAACGGCCCGATGAGCTCGAAGCGGCCTTCTTTGATGGGCGGACGGTCGACTATCTCGGGCGGGTGCGGATCGAGCCGCGCCTTGCCGCGCCGCCGCCGAATGTGGGTATTTCATGGAGCCGGTAAGCAAACGCCATTGGCTGCCGCGCTGTGCGGAATCGGCTGTCGAGCAGGAAGGGGAGTTGGCCCGGGCGCTTGATCTTGCCCCCCTGACGGCGCGCATTCTTCTCGCCCGGGGGATTGATACTCCAGCCGAGGCACGTTTTTTCATCGACGGGAAACTGGCGGATCTGCCCGATCCTCACCTCCTGCTCGGCATGGAACGGGGCGTGGCCCGTCTTCTCTTGGCCTGGCGACGCCAGGAGCGGGTGCGCATTCATGGTGATTACGACGTCGACGGCATCACCGCCACCGCCTTGCTGACCGAAGGCTTCTCTCAACTCGGCCTGCAGGTCGACTATCACATCCCCTTGCGCCTCAGGGACGGTTACGGACTTTCCGTTGAGGCCCTGGAAGCGGCCGCCGCCGAGGGGATTGCGGTGGTGGTCTCCGTCGACTGCGGCGTCTCCGCCGTTGCCGAAGCCGAACGCGCCTGGGAGCTGGGTCTCGATCTCATCGTCACCGATCATCATCAGGTTCCCGACGAACTGCCCCGTGCCCTCGCCCTGATCAATCCCCACCAGCCCGGCTGCCCCTTTCCCTTCAAGGATCTTGCCGGGGTCGGCGTCGCCTTTTTTCTGCTTGTCGCCTTGCGCAAGGCCTTGCGCGAGGCCGGCGCTTTTGCCGAAAGAAAACAGCCCGACCTGCGCCATTTTCTCGATCTGGTGGCCCTCGGCAGCATCGCCGATCTGGTGCCGCTGACCGGTCTGAATCGTCTCTTGACCCGCATCGGTCTGCAACTCCTCGATAAGCAGCCCCGCCCGGGCATTCATGCCTTGCGCCAGGTCGCCGCCGTCGACAAGGTGACCTGCGGCACGGTCGGTTTCCGCCTGGCGCCGCGCCTAAATGCCGCCGGACGGTTGGAGGATGCCGCCCTCGGGGTCGAACTGCTCCTCGGTCGGGAAGCCGACCGTTGTCAGGAACTGGCGCAACTCCTCGACGGCTTCAACCGGGAGCGGCAGGCGATCGAAAAAGAAACGCTGGAGCAGGCGGTGGCGATTCTTGAGGCCGGCCGCGAGGCGGCCACCCATTCCATCGTCCTCGCCGATGCCCGCTGGCATCCCGGCGTCATCGGCATCGTCGCCAGTCGCCTGGTGGAGCGCTATCACCGACCGACGGTGCTGATCTCCCTCGATGGTGGGCAGGGGAAAGGTTCGGCCCGTTCCATCCGGGGATTTCATCTCTATCAGGCCCTGGAGCGCTGCCGTGAACGCCTGCTCGGTTTCGGCGGCCATGCCTACGCCGCCGGTCTCTCCCTTACCGAAGCGGAGGTGTCCGAGTTTGCCCGCGCCTTCGAGGAGGTCGCCCAAGAGCTTCTATCCCCCGAGGATCTCCATCCCCATCTTGGGCACGACGGCGAGGTGTTGCTGGAAGAACTCGATTTGGCCACAGTCGGGGAATTGGCCCGGCTCGCCCCCTTCGGCATGGGGAATCCCG
>DIVU01000083.1:0-2345 GCA_002423365.1 Desulfuromonadaceae bacterium UBA6124
GTCGCTCTTCCTCGGAAAAGTCGCGGTCCGAGGCCAACAGTTCGCAGAAGCCGAGGATGACGGTAAGAGGGGTGCGCAGCTCGTGCGCGGCGGTGGAGATGAAATCGCTCTTCATGCGATCCATCTCCCGCTGCCGAGTCACATCCTGCAGAACGGTCACCGCCCCCGCCTGTTCCCGCCCCTGCCTGGCAACGGGAAAGAGTCGCGCCTGGAAGATGCGCGGGGCGGCATATTCCGGATGATACAGCTCCAGATCGACGGCGCCCTCCTCCCCATCCCACTTCAGGGTGTTTTCCATGAGATCCCGGAACCGGGGATCATCGATAATCTCTACCAGGGCCCGACCGGCGATGGCGGAAGAAAAGAGGCTCTCCGCCACGGCATTCACCTGTAAAATCCGCCCGCCAGGATCGACCAGCACCAACGGATCGGCGAGGGAACGCAGGATGGCGTCGATCCGGTCGCGCTCTTCTTCCGCCTTGGCCAGCGTCAGGCGCAGGGCGTTTTTTGCCTGTTTCTGCCGATAGTTGGCCCGCAACAGCAACAGACTCAGGACCGCCAGCGTCAGCATGAGGCCGAGAAAAATCCAGAATTCCCGTTTATCGACGGGGTAGTAGGCGGGGGGCTCATTGATGACCAGGGCCCCGTCCGGCAAAGCGGAGGCGGGAATGGCGAAACGCCGCAGCTCGAGATAATCGAACATGAAGGCGTTGTTCGCATCGGTGTCGACTACGGGCAGCGTCGCCGGGTCCGCCCCGCGCAGGATACTCAGGCCCATCTCCGCCGCCAGCCGCCCCTGCCGCAGCCCGCTGACCAGACGGCCACCGACGATCCCCCTGCCGAGGAAGAAATCCCAGCCGCCATAAAGCGGGACGGGACAGACGGAACGCACTCGGCGACAACTTTCACCGTAGGAAAGAACCCACCCCGCCCGGTTGCGCAGCGTGGTGGCGAGCATGACGATCTGCCCGTCCTGGAGTTCAGGTAGCCGCGCTTGCAGTTCCTCGGCGGGAAGATTGATCCAGAAACGCGAACTCACCTTCCCCGCCAACGCCTGCAAAGCCTTGGTCTGGTCTTCGAGAACCAGTCGTTCGGTCAGGGTATCGTCCCGACCAATGACGATGACTTCACGGGTACGGGGATGAAAACGCAGCGCCAGCTCCAGGGTTTCCCGGTAACTCGGTTCCTCGACCACGCCGGTGATGCCGGCGTGGCCGGCGAGCATTCCGGGGTTGAAGTGGTTGATGCCGCAAAAAACGATGGGGATTTGGGGAAAGAGCTCGTCCCGGGAACGCAGGGCCAGATCAAGGGCGTCGTTGTCCGAGACCAGCAACAGATCGAAAGTAAGCCCGTCGAGCTTGCGCCGCAGCAGGGCCTCGAAGGTGGCGCGATAAGCGGGGTCGGGGTAGCGCTTGGTATCGAGGTATTCCACATGGAGGAGAACCGATGCCGCCTCCGGGGCGAAAACCTTCTGGATACCCTGCATGACACTGTCCGTCCAGCTCTGGGCGGCGTGGTAGGAGTGTAAAACGAGGACCCGGGCCTCCCCCTGGGGAAGGGGCGAAGCCGTGGCGTAGGACGCCGCCAGAAAGAGCGTGCAGACCAGCAGCCGTATGACGCGCCAAAAGGACGGGAACAAGGGAAGCCTCCGGCAGGGTTGGGAGATCCGGACAAATCACGCCTTCAATAGTAAACGGATTCCCCTCGCCTGTCACAGCCGAGGGGAAAATTCCCCCGTTCGTCGGCGAACGGCCGTCCTTTCAAACTTCCTTCATCAACGTTTGTCGGCGAAACAGGACAAACCGCAAGCGTCATCGTTGCCCACCGTTTTTTCCCGGCGCCCCCCCTCTTACCGTCAATAACGAATCAAAACCACCCCCAGCAGCAGACAAAAGCCCCCCATTACCCGGGGAATCCCCAAGGGATGGGGCGGCACGCCGAGCCAACCGAAATGGTCGAGAAGCAGCGAAACCAGCAGTTGTCCAGCCAGGGAGGCGACGACCACGTTGGCCACGCCGATGCGGGGAATCAGCAGCAGCACCAGGGTCACGAAAATCGCCCCCATGAAACCGCCGGTGAGCAGATACCAAGGGATCTCGCGAATCTCTCCCCAGCCGGGCAAGCCGATGCCGGGCAGCACCAGACAAAGGGCGAGAAAGAGCGTGCCCACGGCAAAGGAGATCAGGGACGATTGCAGGGGATGGGCGAGCATCTGCCCCATGCGCGCGTTGAAGCCCCCCTGAATCGGGAGCAGCCCGCCGACCAGAAAAGCCAGGGCAATGAACCAGAATGTTTTCATCTCTCCCTCCGCGAGCGGATTGCCAGGGCAATGAACCAGAATGTTT
>DIVU01000083.1:2404-2715 GCA_002423365.1 Desulfuromonadaceae bacterium UBA6124
CCGCCGGTGGCCAGGGTCGGCAGCTCACCGCGGAAGGAGGCCTCCAGGGTGACATCCTGAATCTGGGTCAGGGGCAGAACGATGGAGGGCGACTTCTCGATGAAGTGTTGAAAGTACAGGCAGTGGTCCCCGACGATCAACGCGCCGTTGTTTTTTACCTTCGAATAGCCGGAATCGGCGCCGCTGTAACGAACATTGTCCACCAGCAGCTGGACAAAATCTCCATCCCCCCGCACCCGCCGTTCCAGCACCTGGCGGGTCTTGGCCAGCCGCGCCCGCACCAGCAGCGCGGCCGCCCCGGCGACGAGCAG
>DIVU01000367.1:0-165 GCA_002423365.1 Desulfuromonadaceae bacterium UBA6124
TCCCGCAACGGGACCTTGCTGGTGAGCAGGGTCACCTGGCGACCGTCCGATTGATGCTGAGGTTCTTCGATGTTCAGCATCGGCTGGCCGCTTTCCATGACCTGACGGTCGCATTCCCGGAAGAAGTCGGATTCCTCTCTGGTCCAGGGCAGATCGTAGTCGGTC
>DIVU01000367.1:198-10189 GCA_002423365.1 Desulfuromonadaceae bacterium UBA6124
GGCCCGTTTGCGCTCGCTGATGTCCTGGATCAGGGCGATGGCATACTGGGGCTCATGTCGGTGATTGCGGATCCAGGTGCCGGAGACCTGCCCCCAGAGGATTTCACCGGTTTTGCGCCGGTAGCGCTTTTCGTAGCTGATATGTTCCGGACGCAGGATCTGATAATTGTCGCGGGTTTCCTCCAAGTGCTCCGGGTGGGTGATGTCGTAAACGGTCAGCTGTAGCAGCTCTTCGGCCTCGTAGCAGAGCATGCGGCAGAATTCGTGATTGGTCTGCAGGAAGTGGCCATTGCTGTCGAGGGTCACTATGCCGGCGCCAGCATTCTCAAAAATGGAGCGGAAGCGGGTTTCGCTTTCCCGCAGGGCCTGCTCCATGGCCTTCCGTTCGGAGATGTCGGTGAAGATGGTGATGACGCCGATGGCCAGATTGTTGACGGAATAGAGCGGGGCCGAGGACAGGCTGATATGGATCGGCGAGCCGTCTTTTCTCCGGCGCTTCGCCTCGACACCGAACATGGGAGAGCCTTCCAGGACGCGTTGAAAGCCCTGAAAGTATTCCTTCTCCTTGCCGGGCGGGGTGAGCGGACAGGCGTTGCCCAACACCTCGGCTTCGCTCCAGCCGAACATTTTTTCGGCGGCCGGATTCCAGCGGGTGATTTTCCCCGAGGTGTCGAGGACCGTGAGTGCCAGCGGCGCCGACAGGAAAACGGTTTCAAGCTTTTGCTTGGTGATGCGCAGATCGGTTTCGATAATGCGGCGCTCGGCGATTTCCCGGTTCAATTCGTTGCGACTGGCGGTTACCTGGCGGAGGTTGCCGAGCATCTTGTCGAAGGCGCTGGAGAGCTGGCGCAGCTCGCGGGAGCCGTCGAGGGCGAGGGAACGGTCGAGCTGCCCCGTGCCGATTTCACGAAAGCGCCGCGCCGCGGTCTCCAGGGGGCGACTGATGCCACGGGCGACCAGCAGGCCGAGAATCAAGGCCAAGGTGGCGATGCTGGCCGTCGCCAATGCCACATTTCGGGCTTGCTGCGCCAGAGTGTCCTCGACCAGGTTTCGCGCCCGGGCAAAGTCGTCCTCGTAAAAACCGGCGACGATGACCCAGTCCCAGGGTTCGAAATAGGTCACCACTGCCGTTTTCGGGCGCGGCTGACTCTCGCCGGGATTGCGCCAGCTATAGCGTTCGATAGACACCGGAATTTTGCCGTCGGCCTTGTCGAAGGGGAGCGCGATGGCGTGGTCGATCAGTTCGCGGATAAACGGCCGGCCGTTGGCATCCTTCGATTCCAGGATGTTTTCACCGTCGCGATCGCCTTGGTGTGAAATCAGGTAGGTGCCCTTTTGTTCCTCCTTGCCGCCGAGAATAGCGACGTAGCCGCTGCCGCCGATGCTGATCTCCATGATGCTCCGGCGCAGGCGGGTGAAGTTTTCCTGTTTTTCCCCCACGTAGAGAATGCCGATGATTTCCCGGTGGGAGGCGCCCCAGATCGGTTTGTAGGCGGTGATATACCAATCGTTGACCACGTAGGCGCGGCCGTTGAACGTTTCCCCTTTGAGCACGGTGTTGATGACCGGGTTGGGCGTACCATCGGGATTGGTGTGCGGGATGTAGGTGCCGATGGCCCGATTGCCCCGGTTGTCTTCGACGTTGGTGGCGACCCGCAGCATGTCGCCTTCGGCGTTCATGCGCTGGAAGATGGTGCAGGTACCGTTGACCAGTTCCTTGACCTTGTCGACGACCGGAGTGGCTGTGGCGAAATCGTGGTTTTTGTCCAGCCACTGGCCGCCGATGGTCATTTGGGGCAACCGCACCGCGGTACTCTCGCGGGTATATTGGTTAACCGCTTTCCAGGCCACGGTTTCCGTACCCAGAGCGACGGTACCGGCCTGGCGCAGGATGTCCCAGGCAACCTGCAGATTGTGTCGCTTGTGCGTTTCGAGGGACTCCTGCATGGCCATGGACATCAGGTAGACGTTCTGCACCGTCATGGTGGCGTCGTCCAGCGCCAGTTGGTGAATGGTCTCGGTGAGATTTGCTCCGAGCTGGTCCTTGAAATGGTAGGCGATGCCGATGAAGGCGCTGGTGGTCAGAACCACCAGGGTCAGTCCCATGCCGGCGATTTTTGTCCGTATTTTCATGGCATTCCCGAAATTGACGGCCGGGGAACACCGGGGGTGATTTTATCGACTTGTTCGTCGTCGGCGCCCAGGGTGGCCATTACCAGTAGCCGCAAGGTTCCGTCCCGGTCGGTCAGCGGATATTTACGAACTTGATAGCGCTGGCCGTCCCGGTACTGCCGTTCGACGATCATCGTTTGGCCGCGGCCGACCCGTGCGAAGGTATCGCAGCAGCCGTTCTCTTGCCGGTGGCAGGAGGGCTCACAACCGGAAAGAATCTCGTAGCACGGTAGTCGATCGGGGCACCCGAACACGCTTCGGAATTGCCAGTTGGCGAAAGTGATGGAATAGTCTTTGGCGACCACATAGATGATCGCGGGCAGATTGTCGAGCAGATCGAAGAGTTGCCGGCGTTCCCGGTTGAGCTCCGTTTCGATGGCTTTGTTTTTGCTGATATCGACAATGGTGCCGATCAAGCCGGCCGGTTGCCCGCTGTCGTCGTTATAGTTGGCTTTGTGGAAAATCACATCATGTTTCCGGCCGTCGGCGGCAACCACCGCGGTTTCGTAGACCTGAGAGCCGTCCGTGCCCTGGGCGAGCAGTTCCCGGTCCGCCTGCAGGTAGATTTCGGCCTGTTCCCGGGGGGCTAGGTCGAAGACCGTTTTGCCGACGATATTTTGTTTGTCTTTGCCGAGAAATTTTTCGAAAGCCCGATTGACGCCAAGATAGACGCCCTCTTTGTCCTTGTAGAAAACCGGAGCGGGGATGGCTTCGAGCAGGCTGTGCACGAAACGGAGTTGCGACTGCAGGGCCTTTTGCGTCTGTTTAAGTTCGGTGATGTTGTGGCCGACCACGCAGAGGACTTCTTCTCCTTCAAGACGAACCAAGCTGGCGCTAAATTCGATTTCCAGCATTTGGCCGTTTTCCCCCCGCAGGAGTTTGACACCGAGTTGAGCTTTGCCGCCCTGGCTGAAGTCGGCGATTTCCCGATCGATGATCTCGGGGCGTTCCATCAGGACATCGTACAGGGTCAGCGAGTTCGGATTCTGTTCGCTGGTGCCGAGGATTTCGCGGAAGGTCGTATTGACTTTGAGCAGGCGCTTGTGCTCCCGCTCGACCAAGGCGATGGCGTCGGTGGATTGCTCCATGACGGCGCGGTAGAGCTTTTCCTGCTCATTGGTGTTGTGGTGAAAGCGTTCGAGAGAGCTAAGCATGCCGTTGATATGCTCGGTCATGCGGGAGAGCTCGTCCCGGCCCCGAAGGGTTAGCCGTTGCGAAAAATCGCCGCTGGCGCCAATGCGGTCGACCTCCCGGCTGGCGCGGGCCAGGCGGGAGGTGACCAGACGGTCGATTATCCAGGCAATGAGGCCGGCCAGTCCGAGGCCGGCCAGACTGAAACAGGCCAGCAGGTAATGGAAGCCGAGATGGGCGCTGGCGGTGAAGTTGTGATTGTTGTGAACCTGCAACACGACGGACGGCTTATCGTAGATGTCCTTGAACAGGGTGTAGCCGTCGATGTGCGCACGGGAGCGACGGATGGTGAAAGGGGTTTCGTTGTGTTGCTCGCCGTGCCGCAGTTCATTTTTCAGCCAACTTGTGTCGGCGGTATGCAGCTTGAAAGGAATCCCGGTGAGGCTGACGAGGCGATTGAGTTCGCCGATGTCTAAATCCCGGCCCATGACCAGGGTGCCGTGGGCCGGGCCGGTTTCGAGGCTGGTGAGGATTGGCTGGCAGCTCAGCAGCATTAGCCGTCCCGGCAGGGAGAGTAGGCCGGTCGCGGCCTCCCCGCCGAGCAGCTGCGCCGAGGCTTTGCTCAGCTCGGTCAGCAGTGGCCCGGGCAGGGGCGTTTCGATCCCGCGCTGGAGATCGAACGTTTTACCGTGCACCAAGCGCGCTTCGCTGTCGTAAAACAGCAAGACGTTCAGGGCCAGGTTTACAAAGGTCGCGTCCGGAAGATTGGCCGCGACGAAGGCCGGGGACAGGTTTTCGACGAAGGCATAGGTGTCGTCCCAGGACGACCAGTCTCTAGCTAGGCGCTCGAGGTTGCTCAGTTCGGTCTGCAGGGTGTTCCGGGTCCGGCGGAGGTTGTCCGTGACCAACTCGTCTTCCAGGGTCTGGAGGTGACGCTCCAGCACCGTGTGGGCGACGAGCACGGCGCCAAGCAGAAAGACGCTCAGGGTTCCGGCTAGGCAGAGCAGGGTTTTCTTACGCAGGGTCATGTCAGATCCCCGCCGCCAGATTCCGCGGACCGATCTGTCGGGGCCGTCGGTCCTTCACCAGTGCCGGCGGAAGGTTTTTGGGCACCTTTTTGGTCAGGACACTCCCGGTATGCGAATAAAATAAAAGTTTGCGGCCCTGGTTGCCGCCAACGCAGGATGCACGCAACATCAATCCTTCGTTGATGAGTAAGGCCAGGCAGGTGTCGATATTTTGCCTGCCGACCGACGGACGGTGCCTTACCGCCGTAGCCGGTTCGAACATTTCGGCGCCGCCGAAGAGCTTGACCTGCAATTCGCCGGGCCGTACGCCTTTACGGTAGAAATGTGCCAGCATGTAGGACAGGGAGTGGTCAACGAAACGAAAATTTTGTTCCTGTCCGCCATGGGGAAGCATGGCGTGGCAAATGGCCCCCAAGCCGGTGCGCTGATTGAACAGGGTGATCGCCACGCAGGAGCCCAGAACGGTAGTGACGATCACCGGTGTTTCATGGATCGTAAGTTCTCCCGGATTCAAGTAAATCGATGCCGGTTGTTGCATGTCGTCTCCTGTCTATACCCTGCGATTGAGGTTCTTGGCGGACAAAGTCCTGGCTCCTGCCTGCATATCCAACTGCAAGCCTTTGCCGGTTCCTTTGGGGGGGCTTGAAAGAGGGCCGCTGATGCCGTGCGATAGGGCGCGGCGGCTGTTTTTGACCATGGTTGGCTGCGGCGGCTGTGAGGGCCGCAAGGTCGTCGTGGGCGAGTCGAGCTTGAAGAAGGCAATGGTGTCCTGCAGTTGCTCGGCCTGGGAGCTGAGCTCCTCGGCCGTGGAGGCCATCTCTTCGCTGGCCGAGGCGTTTTGTTGGATGACCTGGTCGAGTTGCTGGATGGCCTGATTGACCTGCTCGGCGCCGGTATCCTGTTCCTTGCTTGCGGCGGCGATCTCCTGCACCAGTTCGGCGGTGCGCTGGATATCCGGCACCATCCGGGCCAGCATTTCTCCGGCCTGCTCCGCGATTCCCACGCTGTTGCTCGACAGGGCGCCGATCTCGGCGGCGGCGGTCTGGCTGCGTTCCGCCAGTTTGCGCACCTCGGCGGCCACCACAGCGAACCCCTTGCCGTGTTGACCAGCGCGGGCCGCTTCGATGGCGGCGTTCAAGGCCAACAGGTTGGTCTGGCGGGCGATCTCCTCAATGATGCCGATTTTTTCGGCGATCTGTTTCATGGCCACAACGGTCTTGGCTACCGCCTGGCCGCCGGCCTTGGCGTCTTCCGCCGACTTGATGGCAATTTTCTCGGTCTGCAGGGCGTTGTCGGCGTTCTGCCGGATGTTGGCGGCCATCTGTTCCATCGAGCTGGAAGCCTCCTCGGCGGCGGCCGCCTGTTCGGTGGCTCCCTGACTCATTTCCTCCGAACTCGAGGAAAGCTCCTGGCTGCCGGCGGCGACGTTGCCGGCGGCGGCTTTGACATTTTCAACGATCTCCCGCAATTTGCCGACCATGGAGTTGAGGGCGCTGCTCATCTGTCCGACTTCGTCGCGGCGGTTGTCGTCGAGAGAGCAGGTCAGATTCCCCTCTTCCAACTGCTGCAGGGCAGCCACCGTCTGGCTCATTGGTTGGGTGATGCCGCGGGAGACGAAGTAGACCAGGGCCAGGGCGCCGATCAGCACGACGGCCAGTACGCTCAGCACCAGGCGGAAAATCTTGGCCATTTCCGCTTCGACGTCGTCGAGGTAGATGCCGGAACCGACCACCCAGCCCCACTGGGGAATCAGTCTGACGAAGGATACCTTCGCCACCGGTTGGGCAAAGCCGGGCTTGGCCCATTTGTAATCGACGAAACCCGATCCCTTGGCCTTGGCGATCTGCGCCATCTCGACAAACAGCGCCTTGCCGTCCGGGTCTTTGTTTTCACTCAGGCTTTTGCCTTCCAGTTCCGGCTTGATCGGGTGCATGACCATGGCTGGGCGCAGGTCGTTGATCCAGTAGTAATTCTCGCCATCGTAGCGGGTGCTGCGCACGGCCGCTTTGGCCGCTTCCATGGCTTCGCTTTCCGCCATGGTCCCGCTTTCGGCTAGTTGGGCGTAATGGCTGACGATGCCGGCGATGGAATCGACCGCGTCCTCGACCATGTTGTTCTTGGCCTGATAGAGGTTGCGCTCCGCCTGCTGGTAGACCCAGAAGATGGTCAGGGTGAAGGCCGCGATTATCACGGCGCTCAACAGAAATATTTTGTAGCCCAGTTTTAGGTTTTTCATGGAACCTCCGAGGGGTACGGTGGCGGCCGTCTGCTTCTGCCGGTGGTGGCGATTCGTTTCCCGTGCGGTGACCTTGGCCGCAAGTGGTAGTGATGTTGGTCGAATATTGCCTTGCCGGGGCAGGCAATTTACTCTACGTCCGAGTGTCGATCCTGGAAAATAAACCATGGTTCTATTGATGGTTAAAAGCAAGGCGGATGCCAATTTTAATCAACGCGTTTAACTTGCCGAATTTAAAGGGTTTGTTTGGAGGGATTTTGGGGGGGCGCGTTTTTGGGGTGTAGCCAGGGTTTCGGTGTTTTATCGTTTTTTTCGTAACCGCGGGTAATTCAGATGTTTTTTTTCGGTAAACAGGGTTGCCGGGTAACCAAGGTTACGACGTTATGAACGGCGCGTTGTCGCTGGCGGTGTGCTGATCGCATTCCTCCTTGGCGGCATCGGGACTGGCGAAAGATCACTTCGCGAAGGCCATGTCGTTCAAGCAAGAGCGGAGGCATCTTCGGAGTTGTTCCGGCGGCGGAATGATTTGCTTCCGGCGTGCCCTTCGGGGGGCTGAACTCTTGTATTTTTAAAATTTTCCGGAGGTTGTTTAATATTTCCCGAATTCGTCGTCATCTAGGGCGATCTGTGAGGTCGCCTTGGTTTTGCCGGACGGAAGGGCGGGAACGCCTCCCCAGGACAACTCACGGCCAGCCGGCTTGGCGGTTGTATGGATCTGCTCGCTGGCGCTCTGGACTTGGCCGACCAGAGCGTTGAGATCGAGAGCCAGGCGCATGAGCGAACCACGGATGGCGTCCCGCTCATCCCGCGGGTTGACATCGATGGTCAGGTCGCCGGCGGCCAGCCGCTTGAGATTGTCCACCATCTCATGTTCCAGGTCGTCGGCGAAACGGTCCATGGTTTCCGCCAGAACCCCGAGTTCGTCCCGCCGGTTCAGGTTCAGGCGCGAACCAAGCCAGCCGTCGGACATCTCGCCCAGAATGGCGACCACCCGCGCCATGGGCTCGGTAAGGCTGCGGGCGGTAAGAAAAACCAGCAGCAGCACAAGCTGGATCACGGCAATTACGGTGGCGGCCATGATGTTGAAGGTACGGGAGAGTTCGGCCTTGAGATCGTCCACATAGAGGCCGGCGCCGATACCCCAACCCCACTGGGGCTGCAGTTTGACGAAGGATATTTTCGGTACCGGCTGCTCGAAGCCCGGTTTGGACCAGCGGTACTCGACGAATCCTGCCCCGAGGTTTTGGGCGACATCGACCATTTCGACAAATAACGCCTTGCCGTCGGGATCGCGCAGCTCGTCGAGGGGGTTTCCTTCCAGTTCTGGCTTGATCGGATGCATGATCATGACGGAAGCTAGGCTGTAGAGCCAAAAATAATTGTCCCCGTCGAAGTGGGTGTGGCGCACGGCCTCTTAGGCCTCCTTGAGCGCGGCCGATAAGACGCTCTCCTGTTTTACGGCAGGGTCGTTGCGTTGATCTCGGGTGATCGCGTCGAGGAGTTGATGCGCCGCCGGGGCGATCGATTCGGGTCGGCAGAAATAGATGGCTTCGCCGAGAGCAGAAGCTTCGCAGATCGGGCCCTGAGCAACTGGGCACTCTCGGCTGGCCAGCAACAGCGGCAGGTCGAGGCCGGCGCTTCGCAGCAGGCGGACCAGCTTGACGGTTTCGGCGTCAGGCAGGTTGGTGGCGGCCAGCAGGGCGTAGGGTGGATTCGAGCGCTGCGAGTGGATGGCCCAGTTGAGGGCTTCGGCTGGGGTGCCAACCTCGGTGACCGTAAATCCGCGCAAGCGTAGCAAAAAACTGATGCAGCCTAATGACTGCCTTTCGTAATCCAGCACCAGTAGCGGTTGTGCCTTCATGGTAAAACCTTGTCGAAATGGCCGGTTTTGGTGGTTTGTTTCAGAAGGCAGAAAAGCAAGGGCGGTGCCAGCCTGGCGATGAGGTGTAAGCTCCTGTATCCTTTTGAATTTTTATGGTTTGGCGGGGAGGCAAGGGAGTGACCAGAGTTACCGTGAGTTGTGGCATCGCGTGGATCTCGAGCGCAACATTCTGAAACGACAGCATAAATTCCGCTGTGTCCAATTTCTTTTGGTGGTCAGGGTTACGGGGTTCCGTTCCGGTTCTACATCTGCGCGATCACTCCTCGCGCAGTTTCTTCAGCCGTTTGCTGAGGGCCGGGCGGGTGATGCCGAGTAGCCCGGCAGCGATGCTTTGATTGTTTTTGGACCGTCGCAAGGCCTCTTCCACCACCAGCGTGGCCGCTTCTTCAAGGGTCGGCAGTCGTTCGGAAAAGACCAGATGCGGCAGGGTCTGGCCGGGAGCGGCGCCGACATTTGCCCGTGGCACCGTTTCCCCGGCACCGTGGCCGATGGCTTTCTTGAAACCATCCATGGAGAGCTTGCCCGATTGGTGCATGCTGAGGGCGTCGTAGACCATCCCCATCAGTTCGCGGATGTTGCCGGGGAAGTGGTAGGTGCCGAGCAATACGGCCAGCTCGTCGGGTGGCGTCGGTTTCTTCCGGCCCATTTCCCTGGCGGCCTGTTCGAGGCAATGGTCGAGCAAGAGGGGGATGTCGCCGGAGCGCTGGCGCAAGGGGGGCAGATGTGCATGGTGCGCCTGCAGCCGGTAGAACAGGTCTTTGCGGAAGCTTCCCTCGCCCAGTTTGGCGTTGAGGTCGTGGTTGGTGGCGACCACGACCCGCGCCCGGGACATTTTCGGTTTGTCGCTGCCCAAGGGCAGGTATTCCCCTTCTTGCAGCAGGCGCAGCAGTTTGATCTGGGAAATGGGACTCAAATCGCCGATTTCGTCGAGGAACAGGGTGCCGTCGGCGGCTTGTTCGATCATCCCCTGGCGGACCTGATCGGCGCCGGTGAAGGCTCCGCGCAGATGTCCGAAAAGGGTGTCGGAAAATATATTGTCGTCGAGCCCGGCAGCGTTGACCGCGACCCAGGGTCCTTCGGGGCGGCCGATGCAGTGGATGGCCCGGGCCAGCAGCTCTTTGCCGGTGCCGCTTTCGCCGGTGATCAGCACCGGTTGGCGGCCGGGGGCGATGGCCTCGACATAGCGAAATAGTGACAACATCTGCGGATCTTCGGTGGCGATGGCGGCGAAGGCCTCAGGGTGTTTGAGTTCTCCCTGCAGGACGTGCTGGGAGAGTTGGCGGTTTTCCCGTTCCAACTCGCGCAGATGCAATGCCCGCAGCACCCCGGCGATCAATCGGTCTTCTTCGACGGTTTTGACGAAATAATCGAAAGCGCCGGCTTGCATGCAACGGACGGCGGTGTCGATCTGGTTGAGACCGCTGAGAATGATCACCGGGACGCTGGGATATTCCTCGACGATCATCGCCAGCAGCCGTTCGCCGGAGATGTGGGGCATGGTCAGATCGAGGACGACCAGGTCGACGGGATGGCTCTGCATCA
>DIVU01000318.1:0-176 GCA_002423365.1 Desulfuromonadaceae bacterium UBA6124
TCTCGGTCATCGGCGGCGGCGCCCGCAGCCGGCTGTGGGGGCGCATCCTCGCAACCGTGCTCGGCCGCCCGCTCACCTATCATGCCGGCGGCGAGATCGGCCCCGCGTTCGGGGCCGCCCGCCTCGGCCGGCTGGCGGCGACGGGCGAGGACCCGCTGGCCGTGTGCACGCCGCCC
>DIVU01000318.1:299-3986 GCA_002423365.1 Desulfuromonadaceae bacterium UBA6124
TCGCCCGGGGGTGAGGGGAGGGGAGCGGAGCCAAGGGCGCCGGCGCCGCCTGGGCGGCGACGAATGATGATTATTCGACACCGCTAATATGACTTAAGTCCTTGACGGACCGGCGGAATCGCCCGCCGCGCCGTAGGATTGTCATCGAACGTCGTCGAATGTCATCATTCTGGAGATTTGCCGTTTGTTTTCATGATGTTGGGTTGTGGACGGCGGGGCGGCGGAGCCGCCCCTCGGCGGCGCCGGTTGTGCGCCGGAGGGAACGAATCGGCCGCGCCGCGAACAGGCCTGGCGCGCCGAACTGGGCCTATTTACCGTTCAAAGAGCGAATAGAGGAATAATATCACATCACGCCGGAAAAATCAAGATCGGCGGGGATGGGGGCATGGGGGCGTGGCGCAGCCGGGACACACGCCAACCGGAACTCCCGACATTAAAGCTCCTGGCGAGCAGATCATGTCACTACTACAGATCTTGTTTCCTCGCATCTACTGCGCGTACAGTTTCAATTAATTCAATTGCAATTGGGATACTTCCCTCAAGGCACCGATGCAACAGCACGCTGGCGAAAAACGTCATTCGTTTTCCCCTGACCGGCCGATCTTACATCGAGCGGAGGATAAACTTGGTCGTGCATCCTTCGCCGAATCTATCGCTAAGGCGATTGCGGGATGGCGCGAGAAAGACAGCCTTGTATTGGCGCTCTATGGCGGATGGGGCAGTGGTAAGACATCCGTCAAGAACATGATCCTAGAAGCTTTACGAGCAGACGGTTCGACTGCGGTTTACCCCGTCGATTTCAACCCGTGGGAATGGTCGAACCAAAATGGCCTGTTGGAAGCTTTTTTCCAGGAAGTGGGTGCCGCGCTTGGAAAAATACCTGGCGAGGAAGCTGGGAAACTCCGTCGACAGCAAAGGAAATGGAAGGCGTACGCGGCATATCTGCGAGTGGGATCAACATTGGCCGGTGCAATACGCAAGCTCTTGACCACCGGCCTGGCCCTCCTAGGGGTAGGCCTGCTTGCGCCGGGAGCGTTGGGAACTGAGACGGCTGTACTTGTACCAGCCGGTGTCATCATTCTCATCGTTTCTGCCTTGGTGGAGTTCAGCGACATCGGCAGCAAATTCGCGGATTACCTCTCAGAAGCGTTCGGTGCAGCCGTCGCCGATAAGGCGCTCCGGCAACTCAAGGAAGAGTTGTCTAAAGTTATCAGCGAAACGGAAAAAACGATTCTTGTCATAATCGATGATATTGATCGCCTACATCCAATGCAGATCTCCGCGATGTTCCAACTGGTAAAGGTGAACGCGGATTTTTCAGGAATGGTTTACCTGCTTTTGTTCGACAGAGGGGCCGTTGAAAAGGCGCTCAATGACCAATATGGCGTACCAGATTTTCTGGAAAAAATCGTTCAGGTGGGATTCGACATGCCGCAGGTCGAAAGGAAGCGCCTTGAACGCGTCCTTTTCACCGAACTTGATCGGATTCTCAGCAGCGTTGCCCCGGGCGAACGTTTTCAGCAGGAACGTTGGGCGGGTGTCTTTCCAGAAGGAGTGAGGCCGTATTTTAAGAACATTCGTGATGTGAGGCGTCTTGTGGCGTCTCTAGAGTTCCACACATCTCTCCTGTCCAGCACCGGCACACTGGAGGTGAATCCTGTTGACCTCATTGCAATAGACGTTCTTCGGGTTTTTGATCAACGCTTTTATCAAAGCCTGCCCAGTTTTCGGGCATTGCTTACTGGTAATGATCCCTACCTGCAATATGGTATCGACAAGGATAGTGAACTTAAACGAAAGGATTTCGAGACGCTTATAAGCCTATCCCGCGACAACACCAGAAGTGCAGCAAAGAATATTATTTCAGTTTTATTTCCAGAAGTTGATGGTTTATTTGGCGGATGGGAAAGTGATCATAGCGGCAGAGAGAGTTGGGCTAAAGAACTTAGAATTTGTAGCCATAATTTTTTCGACCGCTATTTCCAACTGTCTATCCCTGAAGGCGACATATCGCAAAACGAATTGGACTTGATCCTCTCCATGGCCGGAGATCGTCGGCAGCTGGTAGAAAAGTTCCACGATCTCAAAAACCGGAACTTACTTGAAGCGTTGATGGACCGCTTGGAGGCCTATAAGCAGGAGATAGATATTGCCCATGCTTTGCCGTTCGTAACAGCGATGTTCGATGCCGGTGACCTGCTGCGAGAACAAAATCCCGGCTTTTTAGAGATTGATCCCACTACTCACGCATCCCGTGTCGTCACGTGGTATCTCCGGCAAGAAACCGCGAGCGCAAAGAGAGGTGAGATTCTTCTTCAGGCGGTGATCGACACGGTGGGTTTATACCTGCCCATCCATGTTATCTCAATCGAGGAACAACGGCGCGAGAGGAAGGATGAATCTGACTGTTTGGTTTCTGACGAGCAGCTCGGACAACTCAAGCGGCTAATTGTAAAGAAGATAGAGGCAGCGGCGAACATGGGTACCCTCAGAGAGCATCGCGATCTCATGAGGATCCTATATACGTGGCAGAGGTGGGACGGTAGTGGTAGATCCGCACCAGCGGAGAAGTGGGTCGCTTCGCTTGTCTCTACGCCAGACGGCATCATCCATTTCCTGGTGGCGGCAACTCAGCCATACAGCGTGAATGGGCAGCAGAGATGGAAGGTGCGTTTGAAGAACATTGAGGATTTTGTCGATCTTTCGACCATAAGTGATGCCGTTGCAAAGGGATTTGACGGGCCGCTGGCGGACGAGGAGACAAGGGCTGTAAAAGAGTTCCAAAAGGCGATGAAGAGGCGCGCTGAGGGAAAGGCCGACGATGGTTGGAGTGATGACGAAGACTGATGCGTTTGCCCAGGGGGCCCTCTAACAAGGTCCGAATTGATAATGGTTTTGGTGGAGTAGGCTGTTATGCCCTTGGCTTGATAGCTGCAGGGGTAGGGTTTGGCCCTAAGACCTTAGATTCTGAGCCAGAACGTCTGCTTAAGAACATTTACCGTGTTTATGAAGGTCCGCCTTGGGTCCCCATCAGTCCAACGCGGCGCCGGGCCGGGGCTTCCGGCTTGGCGAGGTCACGGCCGAACGCGACGGCGGGCGTCGGGCCAGGCGCGACGGTTTCGGCGGAACGGAGCGGAAGGGGAAGCCGCCTCGGCGTGATCTGCCAGGCCAGCCCATAGCGGTCCTTGAGCCAGCCGCAGGGGGCCTCGGCGCCGCCCTCGGTCAACCGGCCCCACAGCGTGTCGACCTCGTCCTGGGTCTCGCATTCGACCATCAGCGAGACGGACTCGTTGAAGGGGTCGTTCGGGACGCCGTTCAGGGCATAGAAGCGCTGCCCCGCCAGTTCGAAGGTGACGAGCATGACCGATCCTTCCCGGTCCGGATTGGCGGCGGTGTAGCGGGCGACATTCAGCACGCGGCTGTCGTCGAACAGCGAGGTGTAGAAGCGCGCGGCCTCCTCGGCCTCGTCCTTGAACCACAGGAAGGGGGTGATCTTCTGCCTGATCGCGGGCATCACCTTTCTCCTCCATGCTTTAGGCGTCATGGTTCATGCGTTCTGTCCTGAAACAAGACATTAGGCGCAACCGGCGCCCTGACCCAAGGTGGACGTCCACCGGTTGGCCATCGAAGCGGCGCTCACTGCGACTATGTGCCGGGACTCTATCTCTTGTCGGCGCCGCGCTGGAG
>DIVU01000087.1 GCA_002423365.1 Desulfuromonadaceae bacterium UBA6124
CGTAGGGGAGGAGCGGTTGCTCGCCGCAGGGATTGGTCGCTTCGATCTCGCCGACCTGGGGGGTCGGGTTGTCGCGATTCAGGCGGTCGAGGAAGATGATTCCCGGCTCGCCGTTGTTCCAGGCCAGTTCGACGATGTGTTCGAAGACCTTGCGCGCCGGCATGGTTTTCACGACCTCTTTGTTGCGCGGGCTGACGATGGCGTACTCGCCGTCCTTCTCCACCGCTTCCATGAAGGCTTCGGTGAGGCCGACGGAGATGTTGAAGTTGGTCAGCACGGTTTGGTCGCGCTTGGCCATGATGAAATCCATGATGTCCGGATGGTCGACCCGCAGAATCCCCATGTTCGCCCCGCGCCGGGTGCCCCCCTGCTTGATTGTTTCGGTGGCGGCGTCGAAGACCTTCATGAAGGAGAGGGGACCGGAAGAGACGCCGCTGGTCGAGGCGACCACGTCCCGGGCCGGACGGATGCGGGAGAAGGAGAAGCCGGTGCCGCCGCCGCTCTTGTGGATCAGGGCGGTCTGCTTGATCGCCTCAAAGATTTCTTCCATCGAATCGCCGACCGGCAGGACGAAACAGGCCGAGAGCTGGCCGAGTTCACGGCCGGCGTTCATCAGGGTCGGCGAATTGGGCAGGAATTCGAGACCGGTCATGATGCGGTAGAATTCATCTTCGAGAGCGGCGACGTCCTGGCCGGTTTTCAGCAGCGTCTCCGCTGAGGCGATGGTGTGGGCCACGCGGTGAAACATGTCGGCCGGAGTCTCCAGAACCTTGCCTTCGGCATCGCGCTTCAAATAGCGGCGTTCGAGGACGGTGACGGCGTTGGCGGAAAGGGCAAGAGACGGGGACGCGGCCGGTTTTTTCATGGGTTGGAAATCCTTTGCACTGGAAATTCAAGGGGTTGTTGAAAGGGAAATTGCGCTATATTCTGTGTAGCGCCGAAATATAAACCACAATATCCTGTGCCTGTCAATCTTTGCGGCAGCGTCTTTGGGGAAATTAATGCTTCCGGGTCGCGGGCCTTGAGGGCGAAGCCGCACCCTCATTCGACCCTGCTTAGTCCTTTACAGAAATCCGTCGGCTGTGGTAGTTCTACAGATAATTAAATGTGCAATGCGATGATTTTCCAGCCCTTGCCCGGATGCCTTCCATGTCTGCCGACGATCCCCGCCCCCCTGACCCCATCCAGGAAGAACTCAAGGATCTCAAGGATGTTCTTTCCGTAGCCCAGGTGGTCGTTTCCTCTCTGGAACTCGACGAGGTGCTGCGGAATATCCTTTACAGCGCCATGGCCGTCATGGATATGCCCGCCGGCAGCGTCGCCCTTTACGACGAACCCCTGGGGCAACTCTCCCTGCTGCATGCCCACGTCGGCCTGAGTGAAAACTTTCTGCAGCGGTTCCGCTGGCCGGTGAAGGAAGGCTCCCTCATTCACCGGGTCCTCGACGAAGGGGAACTCTTCATCATCGAGGATGTCCAAGGCGGATTCTGTTGCGATGAAGCTCTCATTCTGCAGGAGGGGGTCCGCGCCCTGGTGGCCATTCCCCTGAAGATTCAGAACAAGGTGGTCGGTCTGATCTGCCTCGACGATTTCATGCCGCGCCAATTCGCCCCAAACCGGCTCAAGGTGCTGTCGATCCTGGCTTCCTTCGCCGCCATGAGCATCGACAATGCCTGTCTGCATCAGCGCACCCAGCATCTGGCGGTGACCGACGGCCTCACCGGCCTCTACAACCACCGCCAGTTCCGCCTGATGCTCAAGGACGAAATCATCCGTGCCCGTCGTTACGACAAACCCATGACCTTGCTCATGTTCGACGTGGACAACTTCAAGGCTTTCAACGATCGCCACGGCCATCTCAAAGGGGATCGCGCCCTGGTCGCCGTCGCCGAGATCCTGCGCTCCGCCATGCGCGAGAGCGACATGGTTTTTCGTTACGGCGGCGAGGAATTTGTCGTCATCCTCCCCGAAACCGTCATTGACGTGGCCTTGACCGCCGCCGAGCGGGCGCGGCGGGATATCGAGGAGAAGTCCCCCCGTTATCTCAACGGGGAACTTCCGCGGGGAGTGACGGTCAGCGTCGGCGTGGCGGCCTACCCTCGGGACGGCCAGGATCGCGACGCCCTGTTGCAAGTGGCCGATGCCCTTCTCTATCAGGCCAAGCGTGAAGGCAAGAACCGGGTTTATCATCGGCACGACAAGGACTGACGGATGTTTTCTGGGAAGATTCTGATCGTCGACGACGAAGAAGGGCTGCGCAAACTCCTGGCCCGGGTGCTCGCCAAGGAAGGCTATCAGGCCGAGGCGGTCGGTTCCGGTGGCGAAGCCCTGAGTCGGATCGCCGCCGAAAGTTTCGATCTGGTCATCACCGACATGCAGATGCCGGGGATGAACGGGCTGGAGCTGCTGGCGGAGATCAAGGCCTTCGATCCGGCCCTGCCGGTGCTGGTGATCACCGCCTACGGCACGGTGGAAAGCGCGGTGCAGGCCTTGCGCCTGGGCGCCTACGACTACATCACCAAACCCTTCGAGAGCGATGAACTCAAGCTGACCATCGCCCAGGCCCTGGAACGGGAACGTCTGCTTGCGGAAAACCGCTATCTGCACGAAGAACTGCAGCAGCGCTGGCAGGCTTCCGGCATCGTCGGCGATTCCCAGGCCATGGCCCGGGTTTTCGATACCGTCCGTTCCGTGGCGGACAGCACCGCCAATGTCCTGGTTACCGGCGAATCGGGAACGGGCAAGGAACTGATCGCCCGCTCCATCCATCTTCAATCCCCGCGCCAGGATCAGCCTTTCATCGTCCTCAACTGCGCCGCCCTTTCCGAGGGGGTGCTCGAAAGCGAGCTCTTCGGCCATGAAAAGGGGGCCTTCACCGGTGCCCTGGCGACCAAGAAGGGGCGCTTCGAGCTGGCCCATCAGGGGACGCTCTTTATCGACGAGGTCGGGGAGATGTCCCTGGCCGCCCAGGTCAAGCTGCTGCGGGTGATTCAGGAACACGAATTCGAGCGGGTCGGCGGCACCCGGACGATCCATAGCGATGTGCGCCTGGTGGCGGCGACCAACAAGAATCTGGCCGAGGAGGTCCGCCACGGGCGTTTCCGCGAGGATCTTTATTATCGCCTCAACGTCGTCAATATCGAACTCCCCCCCCTGCGTGACCGGCGCGAGGATATCGAACCTCTGGCCCGCCATTTTCTCACCAAATACGCCCGCGAGACAGGCCGCCCGGTGCGCGCCATCGCCCCCCGCGCCCTCGGCTGCCTGCTTACCCACGATTGGCCGGGGAATGTGCGCGAACTGCAGAACGCCCTGGAGCGGGCGGTGGTTCTGTGCAAGGGGGATACCGTCACCCCCCGCGATCTCCCCCAGGGGATCGCCGGCCCGGCGCAGATCTGCCTGGAACTGCCGGAAAGCGGCGGTTCCCTCACCGAGATTCTCGAAGACCTCGAACGCCAGCTGATTCTGCAAACCCTGGCCCGGGAGAAGGGTTCCCAGACCCGGGCGGCTGAGGTGCTGGGGATCAAGCGCACCACCTTGCGCTACAAGATGGAAAAGTACCGCATGCTCGACTGACGCCGGTTCTTTTCCGCCGGTACGCCCCTTGCTTGTCCCATTCAAGACCCTTTCTCCCTCCGCGGAACCGGATCATGAAACGCATCCTGCCCCTGATGATTTTTCTGCTGCTCTTCGGCGTTGAATCCGCCGCCCCCTGTTTCGGTCCCAAGCTCTACCTGGGGGTGCCGGAAGGGGCGCGGTTTCGGGTTCTGGCCGAACTGGCGGTGATCTATATCAAGGAAAAGACCGGGGTGGAAACGGTTCGGACGTCGCTGGCGTCCGAAACCGCTGTCGCCGGGGTGCGGGGCGCGACCCTCGATCTGGCTCTGTCTGCGACGGTGGCAGAAGACCTGACCCTGCTGCTGGCAGCGCCCGGTGGGCCCTTCCTGTTGAGCGGCCCGCGAGTGCTGACGGATCTGCAATTTTCCACGGTGCCGGCGGCGTTGAAGAAGCTGGGAGGATTGCTGAACGAGGATTTTTTCGCGGAACTGACGGCCGAGGTTGAAGGGGGCGCCGAACCGGCGGCGGTGGTCGGCCGCGCCCTGCGGGGGAAGCGATGGATCTGAAATCTTTGTTCACGACTCTGCTGTTGGCCTGCTGGCTCCTCGCCGGATGCGTCGCGGCCCCCCCCCCGGTGCCCCCCTCGGCGGCGGGACTGGAGCGTTTGCCGGTCCTTTCCGGCGTCGTCACCGGCCACCGGGTGCTGCGCGGGGAAGTCTATCTCGCCGATGATGCCCGGGTGGCGCCCGGGGCGGTGTTGGAACTGCGTCCAGGGACGACGGTCTATGTCCGTTCGGCCGAAGGGACGCAGATCGATCCGGAATATCTCTCCTCGCTGACCGAACTGCTGGTACGTGGGCGTCTTGATATTCAGGGAACCAAGCAGCGACCGGTACATTTTATCCCACTGACGCCGGGCAGCTCCGACCAGCCGGCCTGGGCCGGGATCACCCTGACCGGAGCCGAGGGCGGCCAAATTGTCGGCGCGCGCATCGAGCAGGCTGAAACCGGGGTGCTCTGCATCGCTTCGTCGCCGGAGATCCGCGCCAATGTCTTCACCGGCAACCGTTACGGCATCATCGCTCAGCAGGGGAGCGCCCCGCGAATCCTCGCCAATCGCATCGAAAAAGGGGAGGGGGGGATTTTCTGCTGGCGCGGCTCGACCCCGGAGATTGCCGACAACGAGATTTTCGACCAGGCCGAAGAGGGGATTTTCGTCGACGTCGACAGTCGGCCGCTGCTGACGGGCAACCGGGTAAGCGGCAACGATCTCGGGCTGGTGCTGCACGATCGCGCCCTGGCCGGGGATCCGGCCCAGGCGCAAGGCAATCGCGAGGATCTGCGGATTCTGCGCCCGCAGCCGACTGAGACCGCGCCATGAGCCGCTGTCTGGGAATCTTCCTTCTTTTGCTGTTGCTGCCGGGATGGGTCGGCGCCGAAACGGTCTATCGCGGCGAGCAGAGCCTGTGGCAGGATACGGTCTGGAACGGGGATATTCTCATAGACGGAATTCTGACCATCCCCGCCGGGGTGTCGTTGGAAATACGTCCCGGAACCCGCGTGCGCTTCACCCGTTTCGACAGCAACGGCGACGGTATCGGCGAGAACGAAATCTTCATCCAGGGGGTCTTGAAGGCGGAGGGAACAGCCGAAAAACCGATCCTTTTCACCAGCGCCGAAGCCCATCCCATCCCCGGGGACTGGGGGGCGGTCAACATGATGGCCGCCATGGAGGAAAACCGTTTTTCCCATTGCCGGGTCGAATACGCCTATCGGGGTTTTCATTCCCACTTTTCCGATGCCGTTGTCAGCCATTGCGAGTTTGTCCGCAATGTGCGGGGGATGCAGTTTCAGGAGGCGACGGTA
>DIVU01000003.1 GCA_002423365.1 Desulfuromonadaceae bacterium UBA6124
ACAATTTGTTGGGGCGTCGCCAAGCGGTAAGGCACCGGATTTTGATTCCGGCATTCCCAGGTTCGAATCCTGGCGCCCCAGCCACGTTCTTCCGGTTTGATGAAGATAAAGCCTTCATTGGGGTTTTGCCTAGGTCATGGTCCGCCATGGCCTACAGTTTTTTTTTGGACGGAAGAGAGGTCACGTGGTGGACAAATTGAAAATTTTTTCCGGTACCTCCAATCTCCCCTTGTCCCGGGAGATTTGCGGGCATCTCGCGGTTCCCCTGGGAAGTGCCAATGTGAAAAATTTTTCCGACGGCGAAATCATGGTGGAGATCGGCGAGAATGTTCGCGGTCGGGATGTCTATGTGATTCAGTCGACCTGTGCCCCCTCCAATAATAATCTCATGGAACTGCTGGTGATGACCGATGCCTTGAAGCGGGCTTCGGCAGCGAGCATCACGGCGGTGATCCCTTATTTTGGCTATGCCCGGCAGGACCGCAAAGTGGCGCCGCGCACGCCGATCACTAGCAAGTTGGTGGCGGATCTGATCTCCGTCGCCGGGATGGACCGGCTGGTGACCATGGATCTTCATGCCGGGCAGATTCAGGGTTTTTTCAATATTCCCGTCGATCATCTTTACGCGGCACCGGTCCTCCTTGAAGATCTCAATGCGCGTTTTCCCGGCCAGCGCCTGGTCGTCGTCTCGCCCGATGCCGGTGGCACGGAGCGGGCTCGGGCCTTCGCAAAACGGCTCGATGCCGGTCTGGCGATTATCGACAAACGCCGGAGCGGGCCCAATGTCTCCGAGGTTATGAATATCATCGGTGATGTCTCCGGGGAAACCTGTGTGATCATTGATGACATGATCGATACGGCCGGTACGCTCTGCCAGGCCGCCCAGGCCCTGAAGGATAAGGGGGCGCACAAGGTCTATGCCTGCGCCAGTCATCCGGTCCTTTCCGGTCCCGCCCTGGATCGGATAACGCAGAGCTGTCTGGAGGAAGTGGTCGTGACCAATACCATCCCGCTTGGGGAGAAGCCCAAGCTCTGCGGCAAGCTGCGCGTACTTTCCGTCGCGGGACTTCTGGCCGAGGCCATTCGTCGGATTCATGGCGACGAGTCGGTCAGTTCTCTCTTTGTCTGATTAGTATTCGAAATTTATAGATAGACGTTCGCTCATCACCTTTAAGTGGAGGATCCAAGATATGGCTAATGCAGAATTGAAAATTTCCCAGCGCGACCAGTCCGGTAAGGGCGTTGCCCGTTCGCTGCGCCGTCAGGGCATGATCCCCGCCGTGGTTTATGGTCGCGGCCTGACCCCCGCGAACATCGCGGTGCTCCCCAGGGATCTAAAGACGGCGATCTCCACCGAGGCCGGATGGAATACCCTGATCACCCTGCAAGGGGAAACGGAGTATGCCGGTAAGGTCGTCATTCTCAAGGACCTTCAGGTTGACCCTATCCGTCGTGATTATATTCACGCGGATTTTCAGATCATCGACATGACCCACAAAGTCCATGTCATGGTTCCGGTGCACACGGTCGGCAAGTCCGCCGGGGAGAAGTCCGGCGGGACCCTGCAGGTCATTCGCAAGGAGTTGGAGGTTTACTGTCTGCCCAACGCGATTCCCGGGGCCATTGAAATCGACGTGGCCGCCCTGGAAATCGGCGACGTCATTCATATTAACGATCTGACCCTGCCGGCGGGTGTGGAGGTTCCCCACGAGGCGAACTTCACCGTCATCACCTGTGTCGGCCATAAGTCCGAGGAGTCCGAAGAGGCCGCAGCCGAGACGGAAGAATAATAGGGTAACGACAGCTTTTGAAGCTTATCGTGGGACTGGGCAATCCCGGCGAACAGTACGCCGAAACCCGGCACAATATTGGCTTTATGGTGGTGCGGCGCCTTTCCGAGGTCTGTGGCATGTCCCTGAAAAAAAAGGGACATCAGGGTCTTTATGGGACGGGACGGGTGGTTGGCGAAGAGGCGACCCTGCTGCTCCCACAAACCTTCATGAACCTCAGCGGAGCCAGTGTGACCTCGGCGGTTAAGGCCTTGGCGGTTGCTCCCGAGGATCTGATCGTGGTCCATGACGATATCGATCAGCCCTTTGGCGCCCTGAGGATTCGGCTGGGGGGCGGGCACGGTGGCCATAATGGCATTCGTCATATCTGCCAGGCTCTGGGGTGGACGGATTTTATCCGTATTAAATTTGGCGTTGGCAGGCCGCAACCGGGCGGCGATGTGGCGCGTTATGTATTGAGTGGCTTTGCAGCGGCAGAACGTAAAACCCTGGCCCCCTTGATCGATGAAGCCGTCCGTGCCGTCGAAACGATTGTGAAGAGGGGGCCGCAACTGGCTATGAATGAGTTCAACCGACGGGAAATCGGTCCTTAATAACTAGACAGAGAGAGAGGGTACGACAAATGCAAATGCTTGTTCCGATTCTGGGTCTGATCGGGTTCGCCATCGCGCTCCTGATCTATCAGCAGGTGAAATCCCAGCCTGTTGGCAATGATAGGATGCGGGAGATCTCCGAGGCCATTCATGATGGCGCCATGGCTTTTCTGGCCCGCGAGTACAAGGTTCTCGGTATCTTTATCGGCATCGTCTTTCTGCTCATCGCCATCAGCATGGGCTTCTGGACAGCTCTTTGCTTTGTCGGTGGCGCCGCCTGTTCCATGCTCTGCGGCTTCATTGGGATGAAGGCTGCCACTCGCGCCAACGTCCGCACCTCCGAGGCGGCCCGCGCCCAAGGCCAAGCCGCCGCTCTGCAAGTTTCCTTCAATGGCGGGGCCGTCATGGGCTTGGCCGTTGCTTCCCTCGGTCTGGTCGGCGTCGGCATCGCCTTTATCAATTTTGGCGGTGATCCGGAAACCGTACGCTATATCAACGGTTTTGCCATGGGTGCTTCGTCCATCGCGCTCTTTGCCCGTGTCGGTGGTGGTATCTATACCAAGGCCGCCGATGTCGGTTCCGACCTCGTCGGTAAGGTCGAGGCCGGCATTCCCGAGGACGATCCGCGCAATCCCGGGGTTATCGCCGACAACGTCGGCGACTGTGTCGGCGATACCGCCGGCATGGGGGCCGATATTTTCGAATCCTACGTCGGTGCCATTATTGCCACCATCGCCATCGCCGCCGCCGCCAGCCCGGAACTGCTGGCCAAGATCGGCTCCGGTACGCCCGAGCAAACGATGGCCAGTGCCCTCTTCATGCCCTTGGGCCTGTCGATGATCGGTCTGGTCTTTTCGGTTATCGGGATCTGGTCGATGAAAAAATTCAGCGGCAAGGATCCGGCCAAGGCTCTCCATTACACCACCTTCGTGGCCGCTGGACTCTTCCTGGTCTTCGCTTTCTTCGTTGTCATGTTCTCCAGCCTCAAGTTCGGCGTCTTTCTGGCCATTCTGATCGGCACCCTGGCGGGGATCGCCATCGGTCAGATCACTGAGTATTACACCGCGAAAGGTCCGGTGACCCGGATTGCCGAAGCCAGCAAAACCGGTCCCGCCACCAATATCATCCACGGCCTCGCCGTCGGTCTGGAAAGTACCGTTGCTCCGGTCGTCATGATCGCGCTGGCGATACTTATCGCCAACGCCTGCGCCGGACTCTACGGTATCGGCATCGCGGCGGTCGGCATGTTGGCTACGGTCGGCGTCACCATGACCGTCGACGCCTATGGCCCCATCGCCGATAATGCCGGCGGCATTTCGGAAATGGCCGGTCTTGGTCCCGAAGTTCGTAAAATCACCGACGGCCTCGACGCCATCGGCAATACCACCGCCGCTATCGGCAAAGGTTTTGCCATCGGTTCTGCGGCCTTGACCGCCCTGGCGCTCTTTGCCGCTTACGCCTCCACCGTTAAACTTCAAGCCATTAACCTGATTGAACCCCGGGTCGTTGTCGGTCTTTTTATCGGTGGCGCTTTGCCTTTCTTTATCGGGGCCTTGACCATGACCAGCGTCGGTCGCGCCGCCGGTAAGATGGTCGACGAGATTCGTCGCCAATTCCGGGAGATTCCGGGCCTGCTCGCCGGCGAGGAAGGGGTCAAGCCCGATTCGCAGAAATGCATCGATATTTCGGCCAAGGCTGCCCTGAAGGAAATGATTTTGCCCGGTGTGGTCGCGGTTGTCGCCCCGGTTTTCATGGGCCTGGTTTTCGGTAAGGAAGCCCTTGGCGGTATGCTGGCCGGCGCTACCCTGTCTGGTGTCTTGCTGGCACTGATGATGTCCAACGGTGGCGGCGCCTGGGACAATGCCAAAAAGTACATCGAGAAGGGGGAACTGGAAGGGGAAAAGAAAGGCGGCGAAGCGCACAAGGCCGCGGTTGTCGGCGATACGGTCGGCGACCCCTTCAAGGATACTTCCGGTCCGTCTATGAACATCCTGATCAAGCTGATGAGTGTCGTGGCCCTGGTCATCGCGCCGCTTCTGGTGTGATCCTGTAACGACATCGAATGACCTGGATAGCCGGGGCTTTTGCTCCGGCTATCCTTATTTCCGGAGATTGATTAACCCATGGGTTTTAAATGTGGCATTGTCGGTTTGCCCAATGTCGGCAAGTCGACGATTTTCAACGCGATTACCTCCGCCGGCGCCGAATCGGCCAACTACCCTTTTTGTACCATCGAGCCGAACGTCGGCGTGGTTGGGGTTCCCGATCCCCGGCTGAACAAGCTGGCGGAAATCGTCCGTCCCAAGGCGATTTTGCCGACCACCATCGAATTTGTCGATATCGCCGGCCTGGTCAAGGGGGCGAGTCGCGGCGAGGGTCTGGGCAACCAGTTCCTCGGCCATATCCGCCAGGTCGATGCCATCGCCCATATCGTGCGCTGTTTCGACGATGACAACGTTGTTCATGTCGACGGTTCCATCGACCCGCTGCGGGATGTGGAGGTGATTCAGACCGAACTCAATCTGGCCGATCTCGATACCGTGCAAAAGCGGATGACGCGTATCGAAAAACAGGCCAAGAGTGGCGACAAAAAGAGCCAGTCCGAGCTCTCGGTTTTGCAGGCGGTTCAGCAATGCCTCGATCAGGGTCGGCCGGCGCGGGCGACGGAGTTGACCGACGAGGAGCGATTGGTCCTGCGGGATCTGCATCTAATTACCGCCAAGCCTCAGCTCTATGTCGCCAATGTCGCGGAGGATGACCTGGAGGGTCGTCACCCTCATGTCGCCAGTTTGCGTGCGGTCGCCGCCGCCGAGGGAGCCGAAATGGTCACCCTCTGCGGCAAGATCGAAGCGGAGATCGCTGAACTGGACGATGAGGGGAAAGTCGAATTTCTTCAGGAACTGGGGCTTGACCAGTCGGGCCTCGACCGCGTGATTCAGGCGGGTTACCGGTTGCTGGGGCTGCTCACCTATTTCACCGCCGGGGTCAAGGAGGTTCGCGCCTGGACGGTGGAGCGAGGTGCCAAGGCACCGGCCGCCGCCGGGGTGATCCATACCGACTTCGAAAAGGGCTTTATCCGCGCCGAGGTCATTGCCTTTGACGACTTCGTACGGTGTGGTGGCGAAGCCGGGGCCAAGGAGAAGGGTCTGATGCGGCTGGAAGGGAAGGAATACGTCGTCGCGGACGGCGATATCATGCACTTCCGTTTCAATGTCTGACGGGGAAAATCTGCTGGCATTTGCTATCGGGATGTGTTAATAAATCAAATTCATTTTTTGCCGGCGCCAAAAGCGCCTGCTCCTTGCTCCGGGCTGGACCGGGGCTAACAACCCATGAGGAGGTTCCATCAATGCGTACCTACGAAACTATCTACATCGTCCATCCCGAGATTGTCGGCGACGGCTATCAGGCTATCGTCGAAAAATTCAAGGGGATCCTGGAGGGCCTCAAGGCCAATGTCCTTAAGGTCGATGAATGGGGGACTCGCAAACTCGCCTATCCGGTCAAGAAACAAGGGCGCGGCACTTATGTGCTGATGGCTTATGAAGCCGCTGCCGATGTCATCGCCGAGCTTGAGCGCCGTATGCGGATCGACGAGAACGTCATCAAGTTCCAGACGGTTCTCCTGGAAAACGGCTATCAGGAGACCGCCCCGGTCACCGGCGAGACTGAAGGTACCGAGGATGTCGAGGAAGAAATCGAGGACAACGAGTAACCCATTTACGCTTAAAAGGAGATTTGATATATGAGCTATCCCAACAAACCGGCCCGGCCGGCCGCTCCCCGTCGCCGCTTTACTCGCCGCAAAGGCTGCCGCTTCTGTGGCGACAAGACCCTGAAGATCGATTACAAAGAGATTCGGACCTTGCGGTATTTTGTTTCCGAGCGCGGCAAGATTGTTCCCCGTCGTATCTCTGGGAATTGCGCGATCCATCAGCGCAAGGTCACCGAAGCGATCAAGCGCGCCCGCAATATCGCGCTGCTGCCCTTCACTTCGGGCCACAACGTCGATTAGTCGGGGGACGAACCGGTGCGTTTTACCCCTGGGACGTCTGGGCCAGCGGCTCTGTTCCAGTTGCTCGGAGCCGCCGCGACCCTAGGCCTGCTCTGGGCCTCTGGAATACTCGGCCCAGCCGGTATGATTCTGGCGATGCTCAGCCCGTTGCCAGCCGCCTATGTGCAGCTGCGTCAGGGCCTGGCGTCCGGTCTGGGAGTCGTCTTTCTCGTTGCCGGTATTTTGTGGCTGCTCGATGGCCCCGGTGGGGTGCTCCTTTACCTGCTGCAGTTTGGTCTGGCTTCCCTGATTCTGCCGCGTTTCCTGACAAAGGGGCAGGCCTGGGATCGAGCGATAGGGGCAACCGCCCTGATTGGAACGCTGCTTTCGGTGTCGTTGCTCTTCGCCTACGCTCAATATGTCGGGCAATCCACCGAAACGGTGGTCACAGGCTATATCCAGGGCGAGTTGGCCAAGGTTGACGAGTTTTATCAGCAGGCGGAGCTGACCCCGACCCAAGCGGAGGAGCTCAAGGCGCTTACCGCAGGCACCGCCGATTATCTCCTTAAGGCCTATCCCGCGCTGATCATGGTTGCCAACAGCGCCTTGCTGTTGCTGGTACTCATCCTGCTGGCGCGGTTCTCCCAGGGACATTATCGGATACCCGGACCGCCTCTCTATCTTTGGAAGGCTCCGGAAGTTCTGATCTGGGGGGTTATCCTCGGGGGATTCGGGGTTTTCTTCGCGGCCGGGTTGCCCCAACAGCTGTCCGTCAACCTCCTGACCCTGCTTCTGCCGGTTTATTTTCTGCAAGGCATGGCGGTGGTGGCGCATTTTTTCCAGCGTCGCGGGACCGCACCTTTCCTGCGGGTGCTGGGGTATATGATGCTGGTTATCGTCAATCCCCTGCCGGCCGTCGTCACCGGTATCGGCATCTTCGATTTGTGGCTGGATTTTCGTAACCCTAAAGTAAAAAAGACCTAGATCTTTTATAGAGGAGATCACGATTCATGAATATCATTCTTACTGAAAATGTGGAGAACCTTGGCACGATCGGCCAGCTGGTCAAGGTCAAGCCCGGTTATGCCCGGAANNGAACTGCTCAAGAAGCAGATCGAGGCTCTGACCTGCTCCTTCGCCCATCGCGCGGGCGAGGACGGCAAGCTCTTCGGCTCGGTCACTTCCATGGAAATCGGCGCTAAGCTGGTCGAAGCCGGGATTGAGGTTGATCGCAAAAAGATCGTTCTCGACGAGCCGATTAAGGCCCTCGGCGATTATCAGATTCCGGTGAAATTGCCGGCCGGAGTCGTCGCCTCGATCAAGGTCAGGGTTACCGCCGCAGAATAAAACCGAAGGCAAAGCGGAGCTCGACAACGGCTCCGCTTTGCCCATCCGGAGTTACACCTCCCATGGTAGAACTGCCTGCTCATCGCCTTCCTCCGCAAAGCCTGGAAGGAGAGATGTCCGTGCTTGGCGGCGTCCTCCTGGAAAATGAAGCCCTCAACAAGGCTCTGGAAATCCTCCGCCCCGAGGATTTCTATCGCGAAGCCCACCGCAAAATTTTCTCCGCCCTGATCGATCTCAGTGACAAAGGGGAACCTGCCGACCTCGTGACCTTGACCGCCGCTCTCCAGCTCAAGGGAAATCTTGAGGCTGTCGGCGGCAGTGCCTACCTGGCGACCTTGGTCGATTATGTCCCGACCGCCGCGAACATTGCCTACTATTGTCGCATGGTCAAGGACAAGTCGGTGTCGCGTCAGTTGATTCAGGTCGCTACCGACATTGCCACTCGCGGTTACGAGGGGGGGGATGTGGAAGCGGATCTGGACTGGGCCGAGAAATCCATCTTTGAAATCGCCGGTTCCAAGTCCAAGCCTTCCTATTTCTCCACCCGGGAAATCATGAAGGATACCTTCAAGACCATTGAAAAGCTCTATGACCGTAAGGAGCTGATCACCGGGGTTCCGACCGGTTTCAATGATCTTGACCTGATGACGGCGGGCTTGCAGGGGGGGGATCTGGTCATCATCGCCGCCCGGCCGTCTATGGGCAAGACCGCCTTTTGTCTCAACATCGTCGAGCATGCCGCCTTGCGCGCCGCGAAACCGGTTCCCAGCATCGTCTTCTCCCTGGAGATGGGCAAGGAACAGTTGGTGCAGCGTCTGTTGTGTTCCGTTTCCCGGGTCGACGCCAGTCGCCTGCGTACCGGCCACCTCGGTGAATCGGATTGGCCCAAGCTGACCAACGGGGCGGGACTACTCAGCGAGGCGCCGATCTTCATTGACGACACCCCGAGCATTTCGGTGCTCGAATTGCGGGCCAAGGCGCGGCGCCTTAAAGCGGAACATGACCTCGGTTTGGTCGTGGTTGACTATTTGCAGCTGATGCAAGGGCGCAACGCCGAGAACCGGCAGCAGGAGATTTCCGAAATTTCCCGCTCGCTCAAGGCCTTGGCCAAGGAGCTCCATGTGCCGGTGGTCGCCCTCTCCCAGCTCAACCGCTCCCTCGAAAGTCGCACCGATAAGCGCCCGATGATGGCCGACCTGCGGGAATCCGGGGCGATCGAGCAGGACGCCGACGTGATCATGTTCATCTATCGTGACGCTGTCTACTGCGAGGCCTGCAAACGTCGGGACAATTCTTGTGACAAAGGGCACGATAAAGACGCCGAGGTTATCATCGGCAAACAGCGTAACGGCCCCATTGGCAGCGTGCATCTCACTTTCAGGGGGGAGTTCACCCGGTTCGAAAACCAAAGCAAACGGGATGACGCTTATTGAGTCGCCTGTGAAAATAGTCACTAAAAAGCCCCGGAGTTCATTCTCCGGGGCTTTTTTAGTCCTTTTTCAGGTCGATGCCCAAGGTCTGGATTTTTTTTCGCAGGGTGTTGCGATTGATGCCGAGGATTTCGGCGGCCTTGACCTGGTTGCCGCGGGTTTTGTCCAGGATGATATTAATCAGGGGCCGTTCCATCTGATGCAAGACCATTTCGTAAAGATTGTCCAGCTCTTGGACATTCATCTGCATCAGTGAACAGTTCAGTTTGCGGGCGATCAACGCTTCGAGGGATTCGTCCTGGTCGGCTCCGGCGGTCGTCGCCAGAAAGGGAAAATCCTCCATGGTCAGTTGCGGATTGGGGGAGAGGAGAGCGGCGCGCTGAATGGCGTTTTCCAGTTCCCGCACGTTTCCGGGCCAGGGATATTGCTGAAGTCCGGCCAGGGCTTCGGCGCTGCAGGCCCGAGCCGCGAGGTTCTGCTTCGCCTGCAATTGCCGCAGGAAAAAATCGACCAGCAGGGGGATGTCCTCGGCTCGCTCGCGTAGCGCTGGTAGGCTGATGGGGATGACATTCAGGCGGTAGTAAAGGTCTTCGCGAAAACCCTTGGCGCGCACCTGTTCCTGAAGATCCTGGTTGGTGGCGGCGATGATCCGCACATCGACCGGGATATTGGTGACCCCGCCGGTCCGGGTGATTTCCTTCTCTTGCAGCACCCGTAAGAGCTTGGCCTGCAATTCCAGGGGCATATCGCCGATTTCGTCGAGAAAGAGGCTGCCGCCGTGGGCCTGCTCGAATTTACCGATTTTGCGCTCATTGGCGCCGGTGAACGCCCCCTTTTCGAAGCCGAAAAGCTCGCTTTCCAGCAGTTCGCGTGGAATGGCGGCGCAGTTGAGGGCGAGAAATGGCTTGTTGACCCGGGCGCTGTTGCCGTGGATGGCTCGGGCCACCAGTTCCTTTCCGGTTCCCGATTCCCCGGTGATGAGTACGGTGACGTCAGATGCAGCGACCTTGCCCAGAACCTTGTAGACTTCCTGCATCGGCCGACTGCGCCCGATCAGGGTGCGGTCGAGGGGCTGGGGAGGTGTTTCCGACTTGCTCGGGGTGTCCATTTCCGTGGCACGATTGGCGCGCAGGATGATGGCGTCGAGGGCCTCCAGGTCGAAAGGTTTGGTCAGGTAGTCGTAGGCTCCCCGCTTCATCGCTTCGACGGCATTGGCCATGGTCGATTCGGCGGTCATGACCACGATGGGCAATCCCGGCCGCTCCTGATGGATTCGGCTGAGCAGGTCAAGCCCCGAAAGTCCCGGCATCTTGATGTCGAGTACCGCAAGATCAAAACTTTTATCACGCAGCAAAGCCAGGGCCTGATCGCCGCTGGTCGCCAACTCGACCAGGTAGCCGAGTTTACCCAGGGACTTGGCAAGAACCCAGCGGATGCTTTCCTCGTCGTCAGCAACCAGGATTTTATGAATGGACATGGCGGACCTCCGTTGATAATAGACCTATCCGGCCTGCCCGGAATCCGGTGGCGGGAGCAATGGTAGGGAGACGGAAAAGAGGGTCCCGGAGCCAGGCTCACTGGCGGCTTTGAGCATACCGTCATGCTGGCGGACGATTTTCTGGCAAAGGGGCAGTCCCAAACCGCTTCCGAGGTGCTTGGTGGTGTAAAAGGGGGTGAAAATGCACTCCAGGTCTATCCGGTCGATCCCCATGCCATTGTCGCGGATGTCCACGGTGACGAAGGGAGCGGGGCGCCCTCCCGGGAGATTGAGGTGATAGTCGGCGACGATCTTGCTGGAGATCCGCACCACTCCGCTGCTGGCTATGGCTTCAGCGGCATTTTTAACCAGATTCAGAAAGAGTTGTGTCAGGAGGTCTTCATCCCCGCGGAATTCAGGAATGCTCGGGTCCAGATCAAGCAGAAAGTCGATCTGTTTTCCCGGATGGGCGTTCTTCTGCAGCAGCAGTATATCTCCGAGAATCTTGCCGAGGTTGACCCCTGCCCAGCGCGGCTGGCGGGTTCGGGTGAGGTCGAGCAGGCCTTCGATGATGGTGTTGATCCGTTCAGATTCGCGGATCATCACCGCCGTATACTCCCGCAGGAGGCTCTTGCTGGGCAACTCCAGATCGAGGAGTTGCGCCGCCCCTTTGATGCCACCTAAAGGATTCTTGATCTCATGGGCCAGGCCGGCAGCCAAGGTGCCGAGTTGCGAAAGCCGGTCCGATTGGCGTACGGCCTGTTCCAGATCCCGCAGCCGGGAAAGATCGCGCAGGATCAGGACCACCCCGTCGGGAGTCCCGGTTTCAGTCAAAAGCGGCGAGACACTGACGCTCACCGGCAGGGGGGGGGAGAGGGGGCGATGAAGGGCGATTTCCTCATGGTCGGAAACCGATCGGCCAGCCGCCAACGCCGTCGCGACCAGATAACCTAGGCTCTGCTGTCCTTTGAAAAGATCGGCGAACGGTTTGCCCAGCGCCTGACGTTCGGATATGCCGGTCATGGCCTGTGCCGCCGGATTGAACAGATTAATGACCCCATCGCTGCCCAGGGCGATCACGGCACGGTCGATGTTTTCAAAAATCTGGATATAGAGTTTACTATTCCTTTCCGTTGCCGGGCTCATGCTTCGATCCGTGACTGGGCGGCAAGAAAAAAATCGGTCATGATGTCTTCCATCTCAGCCATGGATTGCGCATGATTGATGGCGGCTCGAAAGTTCGCCGCCTCGGCGAGGCCCCGGGAATACCAGCAAAGGTGTTTGCGCATGTCGACAAGCGTTTTCCGGGGGCCGAAGCTTTCGAGATGCAGGCGCAGGTGGCGGAAGGCGACCTCCATGCGGTCGGCAGGGGAGGGCGGGGGTGGTGGTGGCCGCTCGTCGAGGCGGGCTTTGATGTCCCGGATCAGCCACGGATTGCCATAGCCACCCCGGCCAATCATGACGCCGTCGCAACCGGTTTCCCGCAGCATCCGCACGGCATCGTCGGCGGTGAAAATATCGCCACTGCCGATGACCGGGATTTTGACGGCCGCCTTGAGTTTGCGCAGATGCTCCCAGTCGGAGTGCCCGGAAAAGCCCTGGCAGCGGGTGCGTGGATGCAGGGTGACGGCATCCGCCCCCTCGGTTTCGGCGATGTGCGCCGTTTCCAGATAATTGACGGACTCCAGGGCCCAGCCGGAACGGATCTTGACCGTCAGGGGAAGGGGGGTCGCGCGGCGGACTGCGGCGACGATGGCGGCGATTCGCGCGGGGTTCCGTAGCAGGGAGCTGCCGGCGCCGGAGCGGACTACTTTTTTTACCGGGCAGCCGAGATTGATGTCGATCAGTTCGGCGTAACCCTCGGCCAGGGCGGCGGCCCGGGCCAGCATCAGGGGATCTTCACCGAAAAGTTGTATGCCAAGAGGGCGTTCGTCGGGGCTGGATGCAAGTAGTTCCAGAGTCTGCCTGCCGCCGCGACAGAGGCCGTTGGCGCTGATCATTTCGCTGAAGACCAGACCGGCGCCATAGCCTTTCATGATGCGCCGATAGGGCAGGTTGCTGATTCCGGCCATGGGGGCCAGCCAGATATTATTTGCGAGAGATAATTTGTGAATAATCATGGGAGAATTGTCTTTTGTGCATAATTTTTGTGCATAATATCATGCGGTCAAGGGAAAGCCAATGCGAAAAAGCCATCCTTATCAAAGCCTCCCGGATGTATACCGTATACAAAATAGTGCTTGACAACCGCGACCGCAATTGCTAGAACTTACCATGCGTAAATGAGATTGAGCCAAGATTGGCCCGGCGGTCTTGGTGGATCCAATCATTTTGCCGCGGTTTCCCGCCGTGAGTTACGCCACCGGGATGCGATTCAAATTTGGTTTTGTTGGAAAGGGCAGTTTGGCCTGGTGGGTTTTGCCCATCGTATTTATTTCACCAAAGGAGAGAGAAGCATGGCGACACTCAAGGAAGTATTGGCTCAGAAGATCGCAGACCATCGTCCCCGTACCACCAAGCTTACCAAGGAGTTCGGCAAGGTTGTCATCGACCAGGTGACGATTGACCAGTGCATCGGCGGTGCCCGTGACATCCGTAGTCTGGTAACCGACATCTCCTATCTCGATCCTCAGGAAGGTATCCGCTTCCGCGGCAAGACCATCCCCGAGACCTTCGAAGCCCTGCCCAAGGCCAAAGGCTCCAAGTACCCCACCGTCGAAGCTTTCTGGTACTTCCTGCTGACCGGCGACGTTCCGACCCAGGCTCAGGTGGACGCCGTTGTGGCCGAGTGGAAAACCCGCCAGGTTGTACCTTCCTATGTGTGGGACGCCATCCGCGCTCTGCCCCGCGACAGCCATCCGATGGTCATGCTCTCCGTTGCCATGCTGGCCATGCAGAAGGACTCCAAGTTCGCCGGTTTCTACAACTCGGGCAAGTTCAACAAGATGACCGCTTGGGAATCCGTCTACGAAGACGCCAGCGACATCTGTGCTCGTATTCCGATCATCGCCGCTTTCATCTACAACCTGAAATATCGCAGCGACTTCCAGACCCCCATCGATCCGAACCTGGACATGGGCGCCAACTTCGCTCACATGATCGGCCAGAGCGAGCAGTACAAAGACGTAGCCCGGATGTACTTCATCCTCCATTCCGACCATGAGTCCGGCAACGTTTCCGCTCATACCACCCACTTGGTCCACTCGGCTCTGTCCGACCCGTACTACTCCTACTCCGCCGGTCTCAACGGTCTGGCCGGTCCGCTGCATGGCTTGGCCAACCAGGAAGTTCTCGACTGGACCCTCAAGTTCCAGGAAAAATACTGCAAAGACGTCGAGCCTACCAAAGAACTGGTTACCAAGGCGCTGTGGGATACCCTCAACGCCGGTCAGGTTGTTCCGGGTTACGGCCACGCCGTACTGCGCAAGACCGACCCGCGCTACATGTCGCAGCGTGAATTCTGCCTCAACACCCCGGGCCTGAAGGACGACAAACTCTTCAAACTGGTTGCCATGATCTTCGAAACCGCTCCTGGCGTGCTCACCGAGCACGGCAAAGCCAAGAATCCCTGGCCGAACGTCGACGCTCAGTCCGGTGTTATCCAGTGGTACTATGGTCTGCGTGAGTGGGACTTCTATACCGTTCTGTTCGGTGTAGGCCGCGCCCTCGGCTGCATGGCCAACATCACTTGGGACCGTGGTCTCGGCTACGCCATCGAGCGTCCGAAGTCCGTCACCACCGCGATGCTTGAGAAGTGGGCTGCCGAAGGTGGCCGCAAGTAAGCAACCGCAATAACTAGCATAAAAAAAGCGACCTTGGCAACGGGGTCGCTTTTTTTATGGGGTTCGATGCCCCGCCGACGACTTTAGCCTCTTCGTAAGGTCTTGCAGATGTCAAATTAACGAATTTTTGACCTCTTGCAGCAGTTCCTGCCAGGGACGCCAATTCTCCCGGGCGGTTCCGGAACCGCATTCCGGAGGCAGCCGACAATGGATCATGTCATCCAGCAGGGTTTCCAGATCCGGGATCAGTCCCAGACACTGGCAGGGGCGTTTCTCCGGGGGGAAAGAACAGCCTTCCGGGCCCATTTCGGCGCAGCCTTGCTCCGTCTCCCGTGGGGCCGGGATAAGGATGCCGCCTACATCCCTTAATGCAAGGTGGTTTTGGTTGAGTATTCTGCTCAGTTCTTGGGTTGTCGGTTCTTGACCCTTGGCAAAAATCGCGAAGAAACGTGGAGGTTCACTCCATACACCAGGATGTCCCTGACAACAGCGACCTTTACATTGACGGCAGAGGGTTTCATCGATATTCGCATCATTCATTGTTCGCACTCGCATAGCATGTTTAGGTGGTCCGTCGGCCAGGTCGGATTATCTGCCGCCAAGCGGCAGGAGTGTCCTTGTCGAAAAAAACGCCGCCGATCTTCCGGAGGGTCGCTGCTCGGTTATTTTTTCAATTCTATCCCGAAACTCTTGATCTTGCGATGCAGGTTGGAGCGCTCGATCTCGATGACCTCGGCCGTTCGAGAAATGTTCCAATCGTTTTCTTCGAGTTTCTGCAGGAGATATTCTTTTTCGAACTCTTCTTTGGCCTCGCGGAAGGTTACCGCATCCAGCGCCGGCGTTACACCTGTTTTCTCTGTTTCGGTTTTTTTCAGGAAGAGGGCGGCCGGCAGATGTTTTTCGGTGATCACTGGATCCTGGACCATGATAACAAGGCGTTCGACGATGTTTTTCAGTTCCCGTACATTCCCGGGCCAGGAATAGTTCACCAGTGCCGTCATGGCTTCCGGCGTCAGAGTCTTGATCTCTCGACTTTCCTTGCCGCAGAAAAATTGCAGAAAATGTTCCACCAGTCGGGGAATATCTTCCTTGCGCTCCCGCAGTGGCGGAACCTCGAAAGGGAGAACATTAAGCCGGTAATAGAGATCCTCCCGGAAGCTCCNNTCCTTGTTGGTCGCCGCGATGACCCGCACGTCGACTTCGATAGTACGGCTCCCACCCACCCGTTCAAATTTTTTCTCTTGCAGGATGCGGAGGACTTTCGCCTGGGTTTTTAGGCTCATATCGCCAATTTCATCAAGGAACAAAGTCCCTTCGTGAGCAAGGTCGAACTTTCCTTTACGCAAGGCGGTGGCTCCAGTAAAAGAGCCTTTTTCATGACCGAAGAGTTCCGATTCGATCAACTCCTCGGGAATCGCCGCGCAGTTGACCTNNCCCGCGCCACCAGTTCCTTGCCGGTACCGTTTTCGCCGGTAATCAGCACCCATCCGGAGGTCGGGGCGGCAATACTGATCTGCTCTTTGAGCAGTTGGATCGCCTCGCCGTTGCCGATCATCTCGTGCTCCTTGGCGATGCGCGCCTTGAGGCTGCGGTTTTCTTCCACCAGCTGACCAGTCGTCAGGGCGTTCTGCACCGAAAGCAGCAGCTTTTCCAGGGAAAGAGGTTTTTCGATAAAATCGTAGGCGCCGAGCTTGGTTGCTTTCACGGCGGTTTCAATGGTGCCGTGACCGCTCATCATGATCACCAACTGATCCGGGGTGTTATCGCGAATTTTCCGCAGGGTTTCGATCCCGTCGATGCCGGGCATCCAGATGTCAAGCAGGATCAGGTCCGGCTCTTCCTCCTTGAGAACACTCAACCCCTGTTCGCCGCTCTCCGCCGATAGAGTTCGGAAGCCCTCATCCTGCAAAATACCTGTCAGGCTTTCGCAAATGCTTTCCTCGTCATCAATGATCAGTATCGTTTTCATGGTCGTCCTTTTTTAGTTCAAGCTGGTATGCTGTTTTCGCTCACGGGTAGCTCGACAACGAATTTTGTCCCTTGTGGAGGGTTGTCCTTAACCCGGATGTAGCCATGATGGTCGGACACGATGGTTGAAACAATCGCCAGTCCGAGTCCCGAGCCGGTTTTTTTGGTGGAAAAATAGGGTTCGAAGAGCCGGGGTTTGTCGTCGGGATGGATGCCGCAGCCGTTATCGATGACGGCGAAGGTGACCATCTGTAAGGAAGGGTTATAGCTGGTTTCCACGGTGATCGTGGGGGATGGGTCCTCCTGTACGGCGCTGACGGCATTTTCAAAAAGATTGATAAGAACCCGTTTGATCTGTTCGCGATCGAGACTGAATGGGGGGACCTCGCGGCTGGGTTCGAAGATGAAACGGATATCCTTGTGCCCTTCCTGGTAGAGAACCAAGGTTTCGCTGATCAGTTCATTGAGATTGTTCAGAGTCGGATTGCCAGCTGGCATCCGGGCGAAGTTGGAAAATTCATTCACCAGATTTTTCAGTTCGTCCACCTGGGTCACGATCATCCGCGTACATTCGTCAAAAACCTTGTCGTCATCGCTGAAGCGGTCGAGATACCGGCGCCGCAGACGTTGCGCCGAAAGCTGAATAGGGGTCAGGGGGTTTTTGATTTCGTGGGCGATACGCCGAGCGACTTCCCGCCAGGCAGCCATGCGTTGGGCCTTGATGATATGGGTGAGGTCGTCGAAGACCACTACCGTGCCGAGAAATTCCTGATTTTCATCCCGCAAGGTGGTGATGTTGAAGAGAAAGGTGACCCTGTTTTCCTGCACGGGAATCGTGACCTGCTTGCGGATCGAATCCTTTCCGGAGAGTTTCAGATCTTTGAGGAACTCCTTGACCATGGGCAGATGTTCGACGCTGACCACATCCCAGAAGCTGCGACCGACGATCTGCCCTGGCTGGATTTTGAGCAGGGTTTCTGCCGATTTGTTGATGGTGCTGATGAACCCGTCCTTGTCCACGGAGATGACCCCGGCGGTGACGTTTTTTAAAACGGTTTCCATATAACGACGGCGCTGGTCGATTTCCGCGTAGGTAGCTTGCAAATCCTGGTTAGCCTTGCGGATATCCTCCTGACCTTTGCGCAGATCGTTGGTCATCTGGTTGAAGGCCTTGACTAGGCTGCCGATCTCGTCGTCCCCCAATTGTTCGATCTGCACATTCAGATCGCCGTCGGCGACCCGGCTAGTGGCTTGAGCCAGTTCCTGAATTGGCACGGTGATGCCCTGTGCCAAGCGGAAGCCGAACCAGGTGGCGAGAAAGACGATGACCAGGGCGATAAGCAGCAGGACTGCGACATAACCCTTTTTGATCTTGTTTTTGAGGAGCTTGGTTTCCTTGTACTGTTCGTAGGAGGACGAGATCTCCTTCATCTTGTTGACCAGGGAATAGGGGACGTAGTAGTTGACGACCACGACCGCCACGACATCCTCGGGATTCCAGTTGGATTGCACCGGCACGATACCGCGGATCAGATCGGCTTTGCCGATGGGGGTGATGCGGGTGAACCGCTTGCCTTGGAGCCCCTCACGGATATTTTCCGAACCGGGATCGGTGAACTCGGCGGCGGGAATCTGAGGGTTGGCGGCACGGACCAGTTCCTCGTAAGTGGAGGAAAAGACCTCGACGACACCGAGGTTGTATTCCTGCTGCTTGGTTTGGATCAGCTCCTTGAGGCGCGGGAGATTCTCTTCATTAAGCAGTTTTTCCTGCCTGATGGTATTGGCAAGTTGCTCGGCATAGTAGAGGGCATTGGCCGCCGAAGTTTCGTAATAGATTTCTGCGACCTCCAGAGCCTCTTGGAGGGAGGTTTCGACCTGGGTATTGAACCAGCTTTCGATGGAGCTGGTGATGAACCCGGCGGAGACGAAAAAGAGCAGCAGGGTAGGAATCAGGGAGAGGGAAACAAAGGCCACCACCAGCTTGGAGCGGAGGCGCGCTCCGGGCACATTGCTGCGGCGGTCGAGAATCAGCTTGAAGAGGTTTCTGAAGACCAGAAAGAGAAAGAGTAGGATCAACAGAATGTTGACGTTGATCAAAGCCAGCACGAGTACCGTGTTGGAGAGGGGGAGCTTGGACGATAGATCGAGCAGTTGCGACTCGAAGTTGGAAAAAATCGCGACCAGAACGAGGAGGACGAGGATCAGCAGCCATTCGCGGCGGCGTTTGCGGTTTTCCGTCGGATCCGATTGCTGAGCGTGGTGGGTGGACATGCGGATGCCTCAAGTGAACGAATCAAAATTGATGGCGTCGCAAAAACTCACCAACTGCTGCGTTGCTGCAACCGGCTCGCTGCTTCGACGTACGTCAGTACGCCTCATTGCTCGCCAATTGCGCGCCTTGCATTTGGCGCTTTTTGCTTAGCCATCGAACGTGATGCTTTTTGCGAATGCATCAAGTTTGCAATACTAGAATAATATCAACTTCTTTGGCAAGGTTTCGCCGAACGGCCCCGATGCGGAACAAAAAAGGCAGCCAGAGGCTGCCTTTTTTGTCTGTTCGCCGGAAGGGATCAGGCTTCGGAAAGGGCCAGCCCGGCGGCAAGCGCGGGGGGCGCTGCCAGCAACGCTTCCTGCAAGTCTTTTTCCGTGAATTCCACCAGATGCCAGGCGTCGGGGGTCGCGAGGATCTTCTCGATCATCTTGTGATTGATGTCATGTCCCGACTTGAAGGTTTTGAAATGGCCCAGAACCGGGAACCCGGCCAGGCTGAAATCGCCAATGGCATCGAGGATCTTGTGGCGGACGAATTCGTCCTGAAAACGCAGGCCTTCGGGGTTGAGAACCCCCTCATCGCCGATGACCACGGCGTTTTCCAGGGAGCCGCCCTGGGCCAGGCCATTGGCCTTGAGATATTCCACTTCCTTGAGGAAACCGAAAGTCCGGGCCGCGGCCACTTCCCGTCGGAAGAAGTCGGGAGTCACTTTCACCGAGCGATGTTGCAAGCCGATCGCCGGGTGATCGAAGGCGATGTCGGCGGTGATACGGAAGAAGCGGGAAGGAATGACCGTTACCCGTTTTTCCCCGTCGATGACCGTGAGTGGCTTGCGCATCGCGAGAAACTTGCGGCTGCGGGGAAGGGAACGCAGGCCCGCCTTACGGATCGCTTTGACGAAATAATGGGCGCTGCCGTCCATGATCGGGACTTCCGGGCCATCGATATCGATGTGCAGATTATCGATCCCCAGGGCGCAAAGTGCGGCCATCAGGTGTTCTACCGTCGAAACGGTCAGGCCGCTCTTGCCGATGACGGTGGCCAGGCGGGTATCGACCACATTGGCGGAAATCGCTTCGATGGAAACGGTCCGCTCACCCTCGGAACGATGAAAGACAATGCCGTTGCCAGCCTCTGCGGGGCGCAGTTGCATGCGGATGGTCCGGCCCGAATGGAGGCCGACTCCGGCGATGGTGATGGCTTTGGCGATGGTGCTTTGATAGATCATCTGGGAATCTCCCTTGGCATACTGAATCACCTGTTGCGATTTCTTCTAATGCAAGGGTCTTGCCAACCGTGGATATTTTTTAAGCTACTGAAATATCAAGGGAAAATATTGTTGATAGCGGGCGGGGACGGAGAGGTGTTGCAGATGAACACGATCTCTTGTGGCGTTGTGGCCACAGTGCCACAGGATGTGGGAGGGGTCAGAGGCGTCCCGAGCGGAGGATGGCGATGGCCAGCCACAGGCCAAGAAAGCCGGCGATGGAGTAGCCGAGAAAGCCGAGCATGGGAAAACCGAAGAGCATAGGGCCCTTGTCGGTCTGCATGATCAGCGACGAGCCGATGATCAGGGCGGCGATGAGCATGCTGAAGGAAAGGCGGTTGCTCGATTTGTCGAGATCGGTGATGAGCTTTTCCAGCCCGCGATGTTCCAGGTCGATCTTGAATTTGTTGCGATTGACGCGATTGATGAACTCCTTGAGATCCCGGGGGAGGTTCTTGGCCAAAGCGCCGTAGGATTGCACCACCCGGATCATTTCCTTGGAAAGATGGGTCGGAGTGACCTTGTCGCGCACCAGTTTTTCCATGAAGGGGCGTAAGTGGTCGATCATGTTGAAAGCGGGATCGAGTTGTCGGCCGATGCCCTCGATGGTGATCAGCGCCTTGCCGAGGAGCATCAGGTCGGCGGGGAATTTGATCCGGTAGACCGTGAGAATTTCGATGAATTCGGTGAGCAGGCGCCCGGCGTTGATTTCCTGCAGGGGAATTTCATAGTAGTTGTCGATCAGTTCGGTGAGGTCGCGCTTGAGCTGCTTGTTGTCGATATCCTCGGCGATGTCGCCGGAATAGAGGAGCAGGGTGATGACGGTATCGACCTCGCGATGCAGAATCGCCAGCAGCAGATCGACCAGCTGGTATTTGACTTCGTTGTCCAGCCGGCCGACCATGCCGTAATCGAGCATGCAGATGCTGTTGCCCGGCAGGATGAAAAAATTTCCCGGGTGGGGGTCGCCATGAAAGAGGCCGTCGACCAGCACCTGCTTGAGAAAGGCGTCGGCACCGTTACGGGCGATGGCTTTAAGATCGTAGCCTTCCTCTTGTAGCTTACGGGTGTTCGAAACCTTGATACCGTCGATGTACTCCATGGTCAGCACCCCTTCGCCGGTCAGGGGCCAATGCACCTTGGGCACATGCACGGTGTCGGAGTTGGCGAAATTGTTGGCGAAGCGGTCGATGGTATGGCCTTCGCGGGTGAAGTCCATCTCGCGGTTGATGGTACGGCGGAATTCCTTGACCACCCCGACCGGATCGTAGATGTCCGCCTGGGGGATGTGGTTTTCGATGAGATAGGCCAGCCCCAGCAGAATGTCGACATCGGTCTCGATGACCTGCTTGATCCCGGGACGACGCACCTTGATGACCACCTCGTCCCCGCTCTTCAGCCGCCCCCGGTGCACCTGGGCGATGGAGGCGGCGGCCAGGGGGATGGGGGAGAGTTCGCTGAAGAGCTCATCCGCGGGCGCACCGAGTTCCACGCGGATATAGGCCTCGATTTCCTCATAGGGGAGGGAGGGAACCTTGTCCTGCAGCTTGCCGAATTCGTCGGCATATTCCTTGGGGATGATGTCGGGACGGGTCGAGAGGATCTGGCCGAGTTTGATGAAGGTCGGGCCGAGCTCGACCATGGCCAGCCGCAACCGCTCCGGCTGGCTGAGTCGCTCGATCTCCTTGGGGGCCGTCCCCAACGTGACGATGCGGCGTCCCAGTTCGAGATAGTAGTTGAGGTTAAGCTCTTCGACAATATGCCCAAAGCCGTACTTGATGAGGATGCCAAGCACGTTGCGATAACGGCGGATGGTGCGGATATTGCGGTTGAGCCGCAGAAAAGAGAGCATGGGAGAGGGCTATTCCCCCTGGACCCGGAGCTTTTCCTCCAGATCCTTGACGCGTTGCTTGAGCGCGGCGTGTTCTTCGCCGGTGGCCACCCCGATCCGCTCACAGGCTTTTTTTACTTCCTGTAGCGCCATTTCCTCCAGCTTCTTCTGGGTATCCTTGGCCGCGCCTTGCAGCTTATCGAGCAGGGCCTTGCCCTCTTCCTCGGTGACGTTGAAGCGCTGTTTGAGATCCTGGATCAGTTCCTCTGCCTTTTTCTGGCTGAGGGAAACGGCGCCCATGCCGGCCAGCAGGGTTTTTTCGATCAGTTCAAACATGGCATTCTCCTTGGTGAATTAGGGGGGAGGTTCCGTTTCAGCAGCGCGAAGCGCCGCTCGTCAGGTCCGGCCTGTTTTCATGTTGGCCTAAAAATAACATAAATTTCAGAGGTTTCAATGGCTGACCAGGGCACGGATGGCGGCGAGATCGGCGCGCGCGGCCTCTTCGCCGGCGCGGATGATCTCTTCGGCCTTGTTGAATTCGAGCAGGGTGACACCGTTGAGTTCCGGGCGCAGAAGCACGTCCGCCCCATCCCGGGCCAGGCGCAGGCTGTTGATTTCGTTCTCCATGATGGCGATGCACTGGGCAAAAATACGCAGCAGCCCCGGCGGCTTGCGTCCCTTTTCCAGATGGCGGGGTTCGTCGCTTTCGCCCAGGGGCCAGAGATCGCGCAGCAGCCTCTCGACCATCGTCGAATCGAAAAAGTCGAAGAGGGGGTTTTTGCGCGGCTGATCTCGTTTCGGATTGGGCAGAAAGGCCTCCTGGAGTCGTTTTTCCACTTCGGGGATGGCGCAGACGCCGATCACCCGGGTCGCGCCGAGGTCGCGGGCGACATCCACGGGGACGGGATTGCACAGGCCGCCGTCGACGAGAAAACGTCCGGCGAAGTGTACCGGCGTGAAGATGCCGGGGAAGGAGATCGCCGCTCGCAGCGCTTCCCGCAGCAGGCCGCGGCGGATGACCAGCAGTTCGCCGCTTTCGACGTCGGTGGCCAGCACCGCCAGGGGCATGCGCAACTCCTCGAAAGTTTCCACCGGCAAGAGTTCGGAGATGAACTGGGCGACTTTCTTGCCGTCGATCAGCCCGGAGGTGGGGATGATTGGGTCGATCAGTCCGGCCATCTGCTGCCAGTCGACATTGCGCGCCACCTCTTCCATTCGCGCCAGCGGAACCCCGGCGGCGTAGAGAGCGCCGATCAGGGCGCCGATGGAGGTGCCGGCGATACAGCCGATCGGAATGCCTTCGGTTTCGAGCACCTTGAGCACCCCAATGTGCGCCAGCCCCCGGGCGGCGCCGCTGCCGAGGGCCAGGCCGATCGAATTATGCGAGGTCATAGGCCGCGGCTCTCTGGGAGAAGAAGATTAAAATATCGGGTTATTATAGGAGTCGCCCCCGGCCTTGGCAAGGGGCGTCAGCGGCGAAAGATCCAGAAGAGCAGGGAGAGGAGGAGG
>DIVU01000046.1 GCA_002423365.1 Desulfuromonadaceae bacterium UBA6124
CAGGGGAAAGTGCGGAAAAGGCCGCCCGAAGGCGGCCTTTTCCCTTTGCGACAAACGAAATGGTGATTTTCCCGTTACCAGAGATTACAGAAGAAGCGGGTCGCGGTACCGTTCAGATCGAGGACGAGGAACTTCTCGCCCCATTCCGTCTCATACCCTTTCACAAAATTATAGGTGGATGGTGTTCCCGTGGAGGGAGTCAGAACGAGAGCCCCGTTGACGATGCTCCAGGTTCCGGAAACGGCCTGAATAGGGTCGGTATAGGTACCGTCGAAATTCAGGGCCACTTCCAGCGATGCCGAATAGTCACTGGTCCGCCCGGAAATCTGCCTCCCGGCCAGCAGTTCCGGCGAAAGTCCGTTGAGAAGGATGAGTTCGTCAAAGTTCCCGGGGAAAATACCGTCGGCCGTCTCTATATTGACATCGAACTCCAGATAACCATCCGACAGGTCACCATTCAGCAGAATCACTGAACTCGGGTTTTGACCGGACAATATCAGGCGCTGGGCATCGGCGCTGATGGTCCAGGTACCGCTGTTCAAACTGGCGCCGTACATATCGGAAAACTGGAAAGCGCTGTCGGAAAACTCGATGAGCGTCGTAGGGTCCATCCCGATCCGGGAGACGAAGGTCTTGTTCCGGAACATCAGCGGCGTGAATTTGACCACCTCGGACTGGATCACGTCGGCGGTGCCGTCGGCGTGCGCATCGGCGTTAAGGTCGAGATTGGCGCTGACCATTCCGGCCATGAGCGGATCGGGGAAGAGCCCGGGCATATTACCGGTGAACCCCGGCAGCAGACCACGCAGGGAAACGGCCCCGCTGAAGAAGCTGTTCAGATTGACCGTGGCCGTTTGGGTGTCGTTATCAAAGGGGAACTGGGCCTCCCGATAGAAGACCGGCATCGTTCGGCTGATATCCGCCTTGGCGGCGGCGATTTCTTCCTGCATTTCCTGCAACGCCAGCGGGTCGAGGGGGTCGCCGTAGAAGGTAACAAAATCGTTATCCTGAGCGCTGTCCTGGTCCGACTCGTTTTCCACGGCGGCAATCGCCGCATACAACCCCTTCAAGCCGACCCCGGCATATTCCCGAGCGGCATCCAACGCGTTCGCATCGGTGACTTTGAGCAGATCGGGGTGGGCGTTAAGATACTGCTCAATGGTCGTCGTGGTGCTTTGCATGGCGGATTTAATATCGCCGTTGACGTTCACCCCTTGCTGGAAATGAATCTGGAAGAGCAGGAAATTGGCATAGGCTTTGACGAAGAGGACATCGGAATAATCGAACTCGGTCAACTCGCCGCTGAACATCTGCTCGATATTGAAGGATTCACTGACGGCGTTGAGGGCGCCGATCGAGCTTTTCAGTTCATTTCCCGCCAGCTGATAGAGAAACGCCTGCAGCTGCGCGGCGTTCGGAGGCGTTTCGGGAACGATGGGATTCCCCAGGGCATCCCGGCGGAAGACATTGGACGTACAGTCTTCATAGTCGCCCAAAATGGGATCGGTGACGGTCACGCAGGTTTGCAAGCCGAAATCGGCGGCGCGAACATTGGTGGTCTTGTCGACCTGCATCGCATCGAGAAGATCGCTCAGTCGCTGCAACCCGTTCGTGTCGTTGTTGTCGGAAAAGGGGTTGGCCAGCAACAGCACCCGGCTGAAGGCATAAAAGAAGTTGAGCAAATCAAGATCTTCTTGCGCGACCGTGATCACCGCGTTCTTTTCCTGGGCTTCCTGATAGGTTCTTTTCGCCGCATCGAAACTATTGGCCATAGCCAGCAGCTCGTCCGCGGGAGCCAGATCGTATTCCAGCGTTGTCGCGTCCTGGGTATAAATCGAATCCAGCGCCCCTGTGGCCGCCGCGAAATAGGTATCGAAAAGACCTTGATAATCGCTGACCACCAGTTCGAGATCATCGTCGATAAATACCGCCGTATCGTCGGACGAATCGACCTTTTCCACAAACTGAACGGCGTTGTCGCCTTCGCCCATCCAGCGCTTCAACTCATCGATACGGGAAGCGGCATCGTCCTGATTATCCTTTTTCAAAACCTCATTGCTGATGATGGCGCCGGCTTGCAGCCGGGTATCGTCATTCTCACCGGGGACAGCCATGGCCAGGGCAATCGCCTCGTACGCGTTTTTCAGAATATCGTTGATCGTGCTGCTTTCAGCGGTCGGCGTACCGAATTTGAGCGCCGTGCTCAAGGCCAGCGACGCCTGGACCAGGGCGGGGTTTTTATCGCCACCCGATGCAAAAGGCGCCATGGGGTCGGCAAAGATATTTTCGGCGGTCACGCCGGGAATGCCGTTGGCGGTCAGAATGTCGAGAATCTGGCCTTTCGCCGTCTCTTCGGTGATCGGCGTACCGGCCTCCTGAGCCTGCTCCTGCAACAGCGCCGCCAGGGTGGTCATGGGCGTAACCAGCATGGCCACGCCCTCGCCCGGCGAGGCGCTCAATTTCCGGCGCAACAGGGGACCGTTGTATTCCAGCGAACTGCCGTCCGGGGTGACATGGCGAACACCTTCAATGGTGTTCATGACAATGGTCGAACCGGCGCTCACCGGCCGCAAAAAGAGAAACTTCCCGGTTCTGTCCGAAAACGAATGGGAAACCTGCAATGCCTTGCCGCTGGCGTCATACTCGGTAAAGGCCGCGCCATAGATATAAGGGTCGCTGACGATGCCATTGGTGGGGGGAATCACCGTATCGGGCCCGTCCCCTTTGTTGCCGCAGCCGGCGATGGAAAAGAGCGAAAGCAGCAGAAGCGTAACCACGGAAAACCTGAGCCTCATAAATCCTCCTTTTCGATCATTAAAAATGATCCTTAGAACTTCCAGTTGGAGCCAAGAATGTATTCGTTGGAATCGAAGTCATCGATACCGAGAACCTTCTTATAGCCAACCGTTGCGCTCCAGGTTTCCGTAAAGTCGTGACGCAGGCCTAGGCCCACTTCGTAATAGTCGTCGTCGACGTCGGAATCTTCATAATCGGTCAAATCGTAGTTATAGACAAATGACAGATCGACGACACTCTTCTCCCCGATCCGGGTGCCGACCACCACTCCGGACTTGAGCAGGTGCTGCTTGTCGTTTTCGGCATTCGTATCGTCGATGTTGAAGGAATAGGACAGACCGAGAGTCGCGAAATAATTAGTTTTGTCGTAGGTCAACGATCCGCTGACGCCGCCACCGCCGGTATTGACGCTGGCATGGTCGCCATTGTCGTAATCGATATAGCTGTAGATGTAGTTCAGATACTCGGTCGTCGCGGCGGTGAGCGATTCAGTCAGGGTGTAGTGCTGCTGGACAAAGCCGATCAGGTGGTTTCTCCCGACATAAAGCGACTCGAAATCCATGTACTCATAGGCATACATAAAGCCGTAGCTCAGATTGTCTTCATCGAGAATCAAGCCGACGTTCAGCCCGTAGACCTCACCGTCTTCGGCATCGTCGAAATCCATGGTTTGAAAACGGCCACTGGCGCCAATCGATCGGGATTTCTTGGCCGTATCCAGGTCCGCCTGACGCATTTGCAACAGGGTCGGGGGCGTGGGCATGACCAGTTCCTGAAAGACGAATCTGGCGGTCGCCGGCGCGGCCGCGTTATAAGCCGCCGCTTCGACGCCACCGCCGACCCCGGCGATCATGCTTTCGAAGGCCGCGGTCGCCGCCGCGGTCGGCGTGACGCTTTGCAGGGCGAAGGCCCGCGATTCATCGACATTACCGGCGTCTTCCAGGGCAATGATCTGGGCCGCCTGGTCGGTGGTGATATTGAACCCGGATTCCGCGAAATAGCCTTGCAGGGTTTCCGGTGTCCAGGACGTACTGTCGAAAACATTGGTCGACCACAGTTCGTCGAAGGTTAACGCCTCGGCAGACAACGGCCCCGCGAAAACCCCCAAAAACAACCCCAGAGACACAATAAACTTCCTCATTCCGACCTCCTGACGTGACAGTTTTTCAACATGAAGCAATCCTCCTATAAAGACTACAACAACAGCACGATCTCCCCTCCCCCTCCTTTCCGGCAAGCCGGGAAAACGGCATTGCCGAACCTCCATTCATCGACCTCAATCACTACTGTCCGGTAAAAAATGAT
>DIVU01000015.1:0-308 GCA_002423365.1 Desulfuromonadaceae bacterium UBA6124
AGGTCGTCTCGGCCCAGCTTCATCAGATAGACGCGGTCGCTGTGCTTGCCGTGCTGGATGGTCGATTGGCCGAAGGTTTCGATACGATCAGTCATCATTGCGGCGCTCCATGCGGCTGTTGTTCTCGGGGGTCAGGGAAATGGTTTCATCGTGGTCGGAGAGCAGCATTTCGATGCCGGTGGAGCGGCATTCCTCCGCATCCTCCAGTTTCAGCTGCAGGCGGCAATCCTCGCACTTGCGGTCGCAGAAGATCGGTTCGTAGCTGTGCGGCTCCTGGTAGGTGGTGATCACCCCCTCGTAGTTGCGCA
>DIVU01000015.1:426-10866 GCA_002423365.1 Desulfuromonadaceae bacterium UBA6124
CATTGATAGAGATAATAGGGGCGCACCCGGTTTTCCACCAGTTTGTGCACCAGGGACTTCATGATGCGCGGGCAGTCGTTGACCCCGGCCAGCAGCACCGACTGGTTGCCGAGGGGAATCCCGGCATCGGCGAGCAGGCGCAGCGCTTCGCGGGCGGAACTAGTGATTTCCCGGGGGTGGTTGAAGTGGGTGTTGAGCCACAGGGGCTGGTGCTTTTTCAGCATCGCCACCAGTTCCGCCGTGATGCGGTAAGGCAGCACCACCGGCATGCGGCTGCCGATGCGCACGACCTGGACGTGGGGGATGCCGCGCAGTTCGCCGAGAATCCAGTCGAGTTTCTCATCCGAGAGCATCAGCGGGTCACCGCCGGAAAGGAGAACGTCGCGAATCACCGGCGTCTTGCGGATGTAGTCGATGCCGGCCAGCAATTCATCTTTATTGGGAACCGAATCGACGTCGCCGACCTTGCGTTTGCGGGTACAGTGGCGGCAGTACATGGCGCAGACGTTACTGATCTGCAGCAGCACCCGGTCGGGGTAGCGATGGGTCACTCCCGGCACCGGGCTGTCCCGGTCCTCGGCCAGGGGATCGGCCAGGTCGCAGGCGTCGAGTTCCAGCTCCCGGGGGGAGGGGAAGGCCTGGCGAAAGACGGGATCGTCGCGAAAGCCCTCGGCATCGACCAGGGAGAGGTAATAGGGGGTGATCGCCAGAGGAAAGCGGCGCAGGGTCTCTTCGAGGCGGGTCTTTTCCTCGGCATCGAAATGGATGCCGAGAAGCTCTTCGACGCGGTCGATATCCCGGATGGCATGTTTCAGCTGCCAGCGCCAGTCCTTCCAGCGGGAAAGAGTGACGCCGGTGGCGTCGATGGCTTCTGCGAGTTGTTGTTGGCTGGTGGAAAAAATAGGCAAAACGACCTCCTGGGTCTGGGGTGGGGCTCCGTCCATGGACAAATCCCCAGCGATTCCGGGTGTTTCCGGAATTCTTAAGAGAGGGAGCAGGTCGGCGCACGAAAGAGACTTCTCGGGTGGGGAAGCGGAGGGGGCGCACACGACGGCGTGCTCGAAGGCTGAGTTTGATTGTGGTCAGGTCGGGCAACCCGCGACCGCGATAACGGGGGACTCCCGAAATCCGGCGCTGCCCGGTGAGATCGAGACATCGCCAGAGTGGTGCCGGGGGGCACGGGCGAGGGCCTCGGATGCGGATTCAGGTCGAGACGTCCTGGCGGGACGCTGCCTGTAATGTAGCTACCCTAGCGTATTTGCGAAGGAAAGTCAAATTTCCCCCGGCGGAGGGGAGATTCAGGTGGGATGGGCGGCAAGAAAAGGGAGGAGTTTTTCCAGTTCGAGGGGGCGGCAGTAGTGGTAGCCCTGACCGATGGGACAGCCGGCATTCAGCAGATAATCGTGCTGGGCCTGGGTTTCGACCCCCTCGGCGACAAAGGCGATTTCCAGCCCTCGGGCCATGGCCAGAACGGCGGTGATGATGGTGTTGCGCTCGCCGGCCTGGGTGATGTTCTGAACGAAACAACGATCGAGTTTCAGGGTGTGCAAGGGTAGACTGTGCAGGTAGCCGAGGGAGGAGTAGCCGGTGCCGAAGTCGTCGACGGCGATGGTGACCCCGGCGTGGGCCAGGGCAGTGAGGTTGGCCATCGACTTGTTCATGTCGCGCATGATGCTGTTTTCGGTGATTTCGATCTCCAGCACGCCGGGGTCCAGTCCGTGACAGTGGAGGGTGGCGAGGACGCATTGATCGAAGTCATCCGTCTCGAACTGCTGGGGGGAGACGTTGACGGCGATTTTCAGGTCGCCGAAGCCGCGATCCCGCAGAGTGGCGGCATCTCGGCAGGCGCGGCGCAGTACCCAGTCACCGAGTTCGCGGATCAGCTTGGTTTCCTCGGCGACGGGGATGAATTCCGCCGGCGGTAGCAGTCCCCGTTGTGGGTGCGCCCAACGCACCAGCGCCTCCAGACCGATAATGCGACCCTGGGTCATATCTACCTGCGGCTGATAATAAAGGCGCAGCTCGTCATGATAGATGGCCCGGGGCAGCCCCGATTCGATATCCAGAAACTGCGAGCTGTCTTGCCCCATGTCGCTTGCATAGTGACAGAAGCCGTTGCGTCCGGTCTCCTTCACCCGGTACATGGCCAGGTCGGCGTAGCGCAGTAGCGTCTCCTTGCTCTCACCGTGATCGGGGAAGAGGGCGATACCGATGCTGAAGGTGATGCGCAGCTCCTGGTTCTGGTGAAAAAAAGGTTGGCTGCCGATACCGAGAATCTTCCGGGCGATGACCGAGGCATCCTCGGCCTTGGCGATACCCGGAAGCAGCAGGACGAATTCGTCGCCGCCGACCCGCGCCAGGGTGTCCCCCTCGCGCAGGCAGCGTTTGAGTTTCATGGCCACCGCCTGCAACAGCTCATCTCCGGCGAAGTGGCCGAGGGTGTCGTTGATCTTCTTGAAACGGTCGAGATCGAGGGACATCAGGGCGAGTTTGCCGCCGGCCCGTTTGGCCTGGCCCAAGGCGATTTCCAGCCGATCGTTGAAGAGGGTGCGGTTGGGCAGGCTGGTCAAAACGTCGTGGTAGCGATGGTAGCGCAGCAGCGCTTCGGACTGCTTGCGGTCGCCGATGTCCCGGGCCACACCGTAGGTGGCGGTGGCGCCTTGGGCGCGGCCCCCTTCGGCGGTGTAGGTGCCCCCCGGCGAGAGTTCGGTAGCGATGGCTCGCACCTCGACATAGCGCAAGTCGTCGCAGTTCTGCACGCGCAGGCGCAGCTCCATACGCTTGGTGGAGCGGCCGCCGCCGGGATGGTGGATGAGATTGAAGGCGTAGCGCGCCCGGTCCCGATCCTTCTCGCAGACGATTTCCGTGAAGTGACGGCCGAGCAGATCGTCGACCTGGCAGCCGAGCAGGCTTTCGACCCGGTCGTTGACGAAGGAGAAACGCCCCTCGCCGTCGAGCATGAAGAAGAGGTCGGGAGCGCTGTTGACGATGAAACGGTGCAGCTCCTCGGAACCTTGCAGACGTTTCTGGATGACGAAATAGTCCTGTTTCCGGCGGCGTCGGTCGAGACTCGCGGCGATGCCGGCGAGCAGGGTTTCGGGGGGACAGGGCTTGGCGAGAAAATCCGCCGCCCCCTGGCGGAAGGCGCGAGTCGCCTGGTCGAAGGTCGTCTCCCCGCTGAGGATGATGACGTTAATGTCGATCCCCCGCTGTCGCAGACAATCGAGCAGCTGCTGCCCGGAAAGGCCCGGCATGTTGAGATCGAGAAGGAGCAGGTCGAAGCTTTCCCGCTCCAGCAGGGCCAGGGCTTCGCCGCCGTCGCCGGCACAGGCGATCTGGTAGCCGGAAAGTTCGAGCAGGCTCCGCAGGCTCTCGCGCATGCGCGGTTCGTCGTCCACCACCAGCAGTTTGGGGGGGAAAAGCTCCTGCTGCTCCCCCTTGTCCGTTCTGTCGTCGCGCGCCTCGGACGACATGGCGAGACGGGAACGCTCAGTCATGGCTGGACGCCTCCCGGGGAAGGGTGCGCGGCAGGAGGATCTGGAAGGAAGTGCCGGCCTCCGGACTGGAGGCGCAGCTGATCTCGGCGCCGAGCTGGTCAAGCAGCTGTTTGACGATGCTCAGCCCGAGACCGGCATGCCCCGGCTTGGCGCTCGTGACTGGGGTGAAGAGACCGTTCAGAACGCGCTCGGGCAGGCCCGGGCCGTTATCGCCGATGCGCAGCTCGACGAAGAGGGCACTGTTCTTGTGGATCCGGTCGCGGGTGGCAAGGTGGATGCGTCCCCCCTCGGGGAGGGCTTCGGCGGCATTCTTGACCAGGTTCATCACCACCTGGCGCAAGGCGCCGGGGCTTAGGGCCAGGGTGGGGATGCTCTCGTCCCGATCGAACTCGGCACGGATCTTTTTCCCCTGAAAGAGGCCGTCGGCGAAGATCGCGCAAAGATCGGCGATGGTCCGGTTCAGCTCCAGCCGTTGCTCGCCGGGGGCAGGGGGATGCTCCAAGTCCTTGAAGCGCGCCAGCAGATCCCCGACCCGGGCGAGTTCCTCGCGCAAAACGGCCAGTTCCTTGACGGGGCCGCCTTCCCCCAGCTTGAGGCCGAGTATATGCAGGTAATTGGTGATGACGGCCAGGGGATTGTTCACCTCGTGCAGCAGCATGCGGACTTCCAGGCTGCGCCATTGGCGCCCGGCGGTCTCCTCGGTATCTCGTGCCGCTTCGGTTTCGCGGGCCTGAAGGAGCAGGAGCGCCAGTTGTCCGGCGAAGAGGCCCAGACCCGTACACCATTCGGCCAAAGGAAGGCGGCGTGGCGAGGGGATGCCCGCCACCACCGCGCCGAGTGGAACCTGCTCGGCGATCAGTGGGAGCACCAGTAGCCCGGGGGTCTTCAGCAGGCGGCGCAGCTGTTCGTCGACGAGGGCTTCCGTTTCGCCGTCGCTACTGTCGAAGGAGGAGAGCGGCCGCCCCTCGCGCAAGGCACGGCCAAGGAGGCTGGCCGAGCGTCGCCAGTCCAGGGAGAAGCCGGCGCAGGCGGGACGGGAAGGGGAGGGTTGGCCGAGCAGGCGCTCGCCGGAGGCGTCGCAGAGGAAGAACTCGACCTCGTCCAGGGCGAAGACCAGGGCCAGATCCTGGCGGATGCGTTCGAGGGCGGCGCGGCTGTCGAGGCAGGCCGGGCGCATACCCCCGGTTCCGCCGAGCAGGGCCAGGTTCCGGGCGTAGTCGGCCAGTTCCTCCCGCGCCGGACTGGGGTCCCGGCGCGGGCCGGCGCCGAGGTCGATAGCAAAACCTCGCGCTGTTTCCAGTACCTCCGCCCGCGCCCGGTGAAAGACTTCGGCAAGGAGGGTGGCGTTAAGGCCGAAGAGTTGATCGTCGAGGTCCGGCGGGGGGAGGGCGCCGGTGCTTGTGCCGCGGCTCAGGCGCGTCGCCAGGTTGAGCAGTTTGACCAGGGGCGGGCTTTCGCCCAGATCGCTTTGCGGGAAATTCTGGTAGCGCACGGCGTCGGCCAGAAGAGGGGGCGTCGGCCATTGGCGCAGGAGTCCGGCACCGACCTCGGCGGCGGTGGTCGCGAAACGCTCCCGCTCTACTTGCTCGATGCGCGCCTCGGTCTCATCCATGAAGAGGATGTCCTGGTAGGGTTCGGGAAAATTGGCCAGCAGCACCAGTTGCCCGAGACGGTGCAGCAGTCCCGCCAGATAAGCTTCTTCCTCGGCCGGATAGCCGGTCAGGCGGGCGAGATCGCGAGCCAGTTGGGCGCAGAGCAGACAGCGGAACCAGAGGGCGGCGGTAAAACTTTCATGCCCGGGGGAGAGTTGGTTGAAATACTGGTGGACAGCGCTGGTCAGGGCCAGCCGGCGCACCGTGTCAAGCCCCAGGACCACCAGCAGGCGGCGGATCTGGGTGACTTCGGCCCATTGGCGGTAACAGGCGGTGCCAGCGAGATGGAGGATTTTTGCGGAAAGGGCGGGCTCCCGCTCGATGACCTGGGCCAGTTCCTCGAATTCGACCTGGGGATTGTGGCACAGCTTGAGGAGCGTCACCAGAACCTCAGGAACGGACGGAATCCTCTCGATGCGCAGATCTTCCAGGATCATGGCCACCGGCACCTTTGGCTCGGAGAAAACCCGGAGACCACTTCGGATCTTCCCGGAGTGGGCGGGGATAATTGCTGAACGATTTTTTGGGAGAGGTCTTCGAGGGAACGATTTAATCTTCGATTATAATAATCATAAAAAAGCCCTCAAGGTCAAGGGTTAAAATGGCTATCTCCTTGAAGAAAAAGGCTTATCGAGAAAAATTCAAGACCTGTTCGAATCTTTTTTCATGGATGATCACCGCCCCTTCAAGATTGAAGCTGGATTAGGGAATTTTCAGTAATAATCCATGGGGCAATTTCCCATTGCTCCCTGCCGGGGATATTGTTAGGATAGGCGCCAGACAAAAAGGGGAGTAGCATCCGGAACGCCTCCGGCCCGCGCTTCGTCAATACGGTGAGCCTTCACCCGGACGCGGGAGCCACGACATCCGTCGAGCCTTGCAAGACCTTTGTCCATGACATTCACCAATGTCCTGGGGAAGGGTTTTTTTTTGCCCGGGACGCAAAAACGCGCAAGGAGAAGTTTATCGATGAATACCCTGTGGATGTGGCTCGGCTTCAACCTGTTCGTCCTGGTTTTGTTGGCGCTCGATCTCGGCGTTCTGCACCGAAAAGGCCAGGAGGTGGGGATTCGCGAGGCCTTGTGGCTGAGCTTCGGCTACTTCGTCCTCGCCCTCCTTTTCGGCACCGGAGTCTGGCATTTTCTCGGGCGGGAGTCGGGGGTCGAGTTCTTTACCGGCTATCTCCTGGAAAAGAGCCTGAGTGTCGACAACATCTTCGTTTTCGTTCTTATTTTCGGCCACTTTGCGGTGCCGGCCCAGTATCAGCATCGGGTACTCTTCTGGGGAATCCTCGGCGCCCTGATCCTGCGCGCCGCGCTGATTCTGGTCGGCGCCTCGATCATCTCGGCCTTCCACTGGGTCATCTACCTTTTCGGCGCTTTTCTCATCTTTACCGGCGTTCGCATGCTGATGACCATCAACCAGGAACCGGACATGGAGGGGAACCGCCTGGTGCGGCTGGTTCGCCGCCATTTCCGGGTTACCCAGGGTTACGAGGGGAACCGCTTTTTCGTCCGCCGCAACGGCGCCTTGTTCCTGACGCCACTGATGGTGGTGCTGATCTTGGTCGAGGTCACCGACGTGGTCTTCGCCCTCGATTCCATCCCGGCCATTTTCGCCGTCACCACCGATCCCTTCATCGTCTATACTTCCAACGTCTTTGCCATTCTCGGCCTGCGCGCCCTGTACTTCGCCTTGGTCGGCATCATCCACCGCTTCCATTATCTCAAGTACGGGCTGTCGCTGGTGTTGATGGTGGTCGGCGGTAAGATGTTGATCAACGCGGCTTTCGGCAAGGTCATTCCGACCGAGGCGGCGTTGCTTGTCACCGCGGTGCTCATCGGCGGATCGATGCTCGTCTCGGTCTTCAAGACCCGCGCTCTACCCGCCGAAACGGCCGTCGCCGAGGCGCGACTCGGTTGGGTGCCGGGGAGTCCGGCCAAGGCGGAGGAAAAGACGGAGAAAAAAGGGGAAAGTTGAAAGAGCCGCGTTTTGCGAGTTACTGAAAAGAAGGAATTTATATGGAAACCCTCTGGTTTGAACTGGCGATCGTGTTGCTGCTGATTCTCGCCAACGGCTTTTTCGCCGGAGCCGAGCTCGCCATCGTTTCGGTGCGGCGCGGCCGCATCGCCCAACTGGTCGCCGAAGGCCGGCCCGGCGCGAAAATCTTGGAAGAGTTGCAGGCCGATCCCCATCGTTTTCTCGCAACGGTGCAAATTGGCGTGACCCTGGTCGGCACCCTCGCCTCCGCCGTCGGCGGCGCCGCCGCCATCGAGGTGATCAAACCGCTCTTGCAGCAGGCGCCCTTCGAACTGGTGCGTGACGCCGCCGAGCCCCTCTCCCTCTTTCTGGTGGTCGGATGTATCGCTTACTTTTCCCTGATTCTCGGGGAACTGGTGCCCAAGGCCCTGGCCCTGGAATATTCGGAACGCATCGCCCTCGGCGTGGCCCGGCCGATCCACTGGCTGGCCCGGTGGGGGGGAGCGGCGGTCTTTGTCCTGACCCTATCGAGCAGAACCGTGCTGGCGCTGCTCGGGATGAAAGGCCGGGGCGAGCAGGCCTTCATCACCAAGGATGAAATTCAGCATCTGATCGCCGAAGGCCGGGAGAGCGGCTCGGTGTCCCCCGACGAGCAGGAATTCATTCGCAACGTCTTCGAGTTTTCCAACACCCAGGTGCGCGAGGTGATGGTTCCCCGGCCGCGGGTGGTCGGTCTCGATCTGGATCTTTCCCGGGAGGAGATGCTGGCGCGGGTGTTGGAACATCAGTATTCCCGTTACCCGGTCTATCGCGGCGAAATCGAGGCCGTGGTCGGCTTCGTTCACGGCAAGGATCTGCTGGCGCAGGCCGTCCGCTCGACTTCCTTCGATCTGCAAGACCTGATGCGCCCCTGTTTTTTCGTTCCGGAAACGAAACGGGTCAACGAACTGTTGCGCGAGATGCAGCGCAAACATCTGCACATGGCCATGGTCGTCGACGAATACGGCAGCCTGAGCGGGGTGGTGACGACCGAGGATCTGCTGGAGGAACTGGTGGGGGAAATCGAGGATGAGCATGACGCGGAAGAGCCACGCCGAATCCAGCCGCTCGCTAACGGCGGCTATCTGGTCGATGCGCTCATTACCCTCAAGAATCTGGAGGATTTGCTCGGTGTGCGCTGTGTTCCCGGTCAGCCTTTCGACACCCTGGCGGGGTTGATTCTCTTCAAACTGGGGCATCTGCCCACTGAGGGGGAGCAGGTCGACTGGGGGGATTTTCGGCTGACCTGCGTCAAGGTCAAGGGGACCGCGATTCGTCGGGTACGCATCGAGCGTCGTGAGGACGATCAAGCCTAGTCTCGGGTGAGGACATTGAGCCGGCGTCCGGCGCGCAGGATGATGCCTTCGGCGGTTTTGTAGGGGGCGAGAAACACGCGGATTTCCGCCAGCCGTTCGGCCGGAAGTCGGTCGTGGTTGGGGACTTTGCTGGCGAAGAAGTCGGCCTCGTCGCTGAAGAGAAAAGCGGTTTCGAAATGGATGGTCGGCCCGATCCGCCAGCCGGTCAGTTGTTCCATGGCCGCCAGCGCCGCCGCCTGCTCGCGGCTTTCGTCGCCGCTGCCGATACCGAAGCGCTGCTTGGCATCCATGAACGGTCCTTCGGCTCCCGGTTCCAGCACCATGATCGCCCCGCCGGGGCGCAGCAGCCTGCCGGCGGCCTCCAGGCTGGCGGTCATGGCACCGCTGGGGACATGGTGCAGGGAGAGGGTGTAGATCACCAGGTCGAAGGAGGCGCCGGGGAGGTCCTCGGGGATGCCGCTCGGCGCCTGGCGAAATGTGACATTGTCCGCGGTGACGGCGGCGCGGGCCTTGGCCAGGGCCTTGCCGTCGGGATCCGTGGCCAGGACCGAACCGGCATGGCGGGCCAGGTCACGGGTGATACGGCCGCTGCCGCAACCGATCTCCAGCACCTTTTTGCCGGCGAGGGGGTAGTGGGCGAGGATGGTGGCGATATATTGGTCGGTGGCGTCCTGAATCATGGTCGGCTCCTCGGGCGGCTGATGATCATTCCGCGTTTTTTTTCAGTCGGCAAAATTTGACCGGGGTCAAGGTGTTGTCGCGAGCAATCTGTTTCCATGGCACAAAACCGCAGGCCATTCGGCGGATATTTAGGAGAAGATGATGTTAACTGATTTTTTATCCCGAAGAACCCGGATTCGCAACCTCATTCAGTGGGTCTTTTTTGCCTGGATTTTTGGTATCTGCATCCGTTTCGCCCTCTTTGTCCGCCATTACGAAAGCTTCGGCGCGACCCCCTTTGTCTCCCGTCCGCCCGGGGTCGAGGGTTTTCTCCCCATCGGCGCCCTGGTCAGCCTGAAATACTGGCTGACGACGGGGATCGTTGATAAGGTCCATCCGGCGGCCATGATTCTCTTGCTGACCTTCATCGCCATGAGCTTTTTCGCGCGCAAGAGTTTCTGTTCTTGGCTCTGTCCCGTAGGTACCCTTTCCGAGGCGGTATGGAAACTGGGTCAACGAGTTTTCGGCCGCAACTTTCGCATCTGGACCTGGCTCGACTGGCCGTTGCGCGGGCTGAAATATCTGCTTTTGGCCTTCTTCGTCAAGATCATCTTCCTCGACATGCCGTCTTTTGCCCTCGCCTCCTTTCTCGAAACCCCCTACTGGGCGGTGAGCGACGTGAAGATGCTGCATTTCTTTATCGGCATGTCGACGACCGCCCTGGCGATCATCGCCGCGATTACCGTGCTGTCCTTTTTCTATCAGAACTTCTGGTGTCGCTATCTCTGTCCCTATGGCGCACTGCTCGGCATTTTCAGTTTTTTCAGCCCCTTGAAAATCCGCCGCGATGTCCATACCTGCGTCGATTGCGGAAAATGCGCCAAGGCCTGCCCGTCGCTCCTGCCGGTCGATCGTAAGGCCGCGATCAGCAGCCCGGAATGCACCGGTTGCCTGAGTTGCGAGGTGGTCTGCCCGACCCGGTCCCTGTCCATGGCTCCCCCGAGTGGGCGCGAATCCCTCGCCGGCTGGCGCTTTCCTCTGCTGGTGGTGGCGATCTTCGCCCTAGGGGTAGGGGCGGGCATGATCAGCGGACTCTGGGAATCGAGCCTGACCGCCGAGGATTACCGGCGGCTGATTCCCATGTCCCGTCAGTTGATCCACTGACCGGTGCACATACACCTGTATAAATGTCGAATACACCCTGAAATGAGGCGAATACTCCACGATTACAGTATATTGGCCATGATTTAGACCAATTTAACGAAACCAGAATAACGAAAAAATGTATATTTGTGT
>DIVU01000188.1 GCA_002423365.1 Desulfuromonadaceae bacterium UBA6124
TGGCCTTGCCGTTGATGATCTGGATCGCCCCTTCGGCGCAGCCGGGAACGCAGTCGCCGCAGCCGTTGCACTTGTCTTCGTCGATTTTCACGATTTCGCGGATCATATAGTTTTCTCCTGCATAGGGTTGAGGTCGTTACTCGCTGAATGATGGCTTCACTCTACACAACTCGCGGAAGCGCTTCCTTGACCGGCATCAAAACCTCGACGACTCAGAAAAAATAATGCCAGAGCAGATCGAGACGCCCGCGCAGAATCAGATACTTGCCGGAAAAACGCATGATCTCCCGCACCTTCTCGCGATGGCCGGGCTTGTAGCAATGAACCGGGCAGTGCTTGCAGACCGGCTTGGGATCGAGGGGACAGCGCACCCGGCGCTCGATGGCATAGGCGAGAAAATCGCGGCATTCGGCGCACAGGGGATATTTCTCCAGGCGCAGCGCCGCCAATTCTGGGCGCGGATCTTCCAGGGGCGCTTTCTTTTCCCGATGGTGAACGCAACAGTAGACGCTGGTGAACTGCGCCAGCACCCGCAGATCCTTGATCTCCTTCGCGGTCAATCCGCCGGTTTGCTCCTTGCCTTTTGCCATCTTTACACCTCGCTTCAATCTTTTTTTTCACCACAGAGAACACAGAGTAAAAACAGAGAGGGAGCCAAAGCCATAAAATTTCTCGGCGGTCTCTGTGGCTCTGTGGTGCGACAGCCTTTTTTCGGTTTATTCGCCAAATTCGCCCCCACCCTAGCCTGGAATCCTCCCGGCGGCTTTGATGGGAATCAAATTTGCGAAAATAAAAAAGGCCTCCGAACGGAAGCCTCTTTCTTCCCTTAAAGCCGCTAGTTGCCGGTTATTCCTTGAAGCTGAAAGAAAGGTCTTCGAGGCGGTCCCGGTCGAGTAGTTCGATGACTTTGCCGCGGACGACGATGAGATCATCGTCCGTCAGCTTGCGAAAGGTGCGGGAGAGGGTTTCACTCACCGTCCCGAGCTTGGAGGCGAGCTGAGACTTGGAGATGGGCAGTTCAACCTGCTTCGCCTCGTCCCCGGCGAGATCGAGCAGATAGCGGGCGAGACGGGCGGGAACATCCTTGAAGGTCAGCTCTTCGATCTGGTTAGCGAACTGGCGCAGGAAGCGGGACAGGCCGGCGATCATATTAATGGCCAGCTGCGAATCGGAATGCAAGAGGTCGAGAAACTCCCGCTTCGGGAAGAAAATCAACTGGGACGCTTCCAGCGGCTGGGCATAGGCGGGATAGGTGCCTCTGCCGAAGATCGCCGCCTCGGCGAAGGTGCCGCCGGAATGGACGATATGCAGGATGCGCTCTTTCCCGTCGGGGGAGAGCTTGAAAACCTTGACCTTGCCGGTGCCGACGATAAAAAAACCGGCGGCGACTTCGCCGTCGGAGAAGAGCAGCTCCCCCTTGGTGGTCTCTCGGGCCTTGCCGATACGCAGAAGATGATCGAGATCGTCGTTGGTGACCCCGGCAAAGAGAGGGCAGCCTTTGATGGCGTCGCGCATATCCATAAGAAACCTGTGGGGGGTGAGGAGTGAGGAGTGAGGAGTTATAGGTATCCGTCCGTGCGCCGAGCGCACGGACGGACGACGGTAAAGCGCTTATTTACGCTGGTCGATCTGCTGCACGCACTTCTGCACCAGGCGCTGGGTGACGTTATCAAGGGTGATGCCCTGCCCCTGGTCGCCGGAAACACCGAGGATGCTCATCCCCTTCTTGCCGACTTCCATTTTTTCCTCGAAATAGCCGGTCGCGACCTGCTGGGTCGTGGCGGCATCGACGATCTTGTAACGCATGCCCACCAGCCAGACGCCGGCGCTGTCCCCCATCTGGACCGAGGAACTGGCCACCTCGCTCACATAGCCGCCGGTCCCGCCGACTAGGGCGCCCATGATGTTGCCGACGGTGGCGCCGTCAAAGCCGCTGCCGGCCTTGCTGACCTGCTCGGCCTTGAGAATGTCGAAGGTGATGAACCAGTTGGTCGACTGAAATTTGCCACGACGGAAGGTCTTGAGGGCATTGGGATCACCCATGTTGACGGCCAGGGTGATTTCGTCGAGCATCGGTCCCAGATCGGCTCGTTCCAGCACCTGGAAGTTGGCGTTGCCCAGCTCCAGTTCGGCGAAATCGGCGATGTTGTTTTCATTGATCTGCTGCCGGAAGGTGGCATTCTGGCTTTTGATGACGCCCGGCAGGACGATGACCTTGGGCCCCACCCGCCCGGAATTGGCGTAGGCGACCGGTTGATAGGTCATCAGGTCTGCGCGGGCATTGGCGGCGCCGCCGGAATTCATCAGCTCGACACAGCCGGAAAGGGGCAGGCAGAGAAGCAGGACGGCGAGGGCGAAAAATCGTGTCATGGAGCCTCCTTGGTGGTTACGAAGATCGGAACAAAGGAAATCCGTCAGAAACTGGCCGCCGCCTTGGCGGCGCCGGTGGCGGCGGTGGGCTTGGTATCGAGTTTGGCGCCGAGCTCCGGCGCCAGTTTGCGGATCTTCTCGCGGGTCGAGTCATCCTTGATCAGGTCGTCGAAACGCCCGGGCGCAGCTTCATAAAGGGACGCCGGGGGAAACTTGTTGAAGGCGTCGGCCACCTGCTCCGTCGAACCGGCCGCCTTGAAGCGCACACTCACCGTATCCCCCTTGGCCGACTCGATAGCGAAAGCCGTTGTCTGGAATTTCTCGTTGAGGGGTCCGATCAGGGAGGTGTTGACGCTCTGGGCGAAATTCTCCCGGGAGCCGCTGTAGTCGACCTCGAAGAGCGAGGCCTTGCCCGCCTGGAAATCGCGGAATTCCAGGTTGAGCACATGGCGCAGACCGAGCAGCTCTTTTTTGAGGAGATTGCCCGTGTCGTAATCGGGCAGGCCGTGGACATGCAGCTGGAAGATGCGCGAGGGGCTGAGCAGATGCTGCTCGAAAAAATCCTTGTTGAACTCGGCGGCGATCAGGGCGCCGATGTCGGCCAAGGCCACATCCTCGTCGTTCCAGCTCTTTTTCTGGGGAACCTGGTTGTTGAAATAGATCTCCTCGCCGGTCAGTACGTTGAGGCATTTGACCGTCCAGGAGGTCAGGACATATTTGGAAACGTTCAGGCCCGAAGCCGCAAGGCGCACGGTGTTCTTCTTGAACTTGGCCTCGCCGCTGATGGCGAAATCGGCCTGGGCATCCTTGACGCTCCCCGATTCGGGCTCGGACCAGACCCGGTAGCCGAAGGCGAAAATCCCCTTTTTCAGGATGTTTTCGGCGATCTCCGAACGCTCGGGGGGAACCTCCGAGCCACGCTCGGCGTCCTTGACCCGCACCGCCACCGAAATGCGGGGATTGCCCTGCTCCTTGATGAGGGAAACGCGCTGGGTGCGGGACATCTCCTTGAGGCTATCCTGGATGTCGGAGAGGTAGACTTCGGCCTTGAGCAGGATGTGCATGAAGCCGTCCTCCCCCAGCCAGGGATCGCTCTCCTTGATGACCTGCTTGATCAGCCCCTGGGATTTGGTCAGCACCTTGTCTTCGATCAGGGCGAAGTTTTCCACCAGGGTCGAGCTCTCCACCAGGGTGCCGACGGCCTTTTCGATCACCTGCCGGCGGGCGTCGGCGCGCAGGTCGTCGAGCAGCAGCCCCTTGTCGTTCCGGTAGATGGCGGCATCGGGATCGGCCAGGCCTTCCGCCGAAACGATAATGGTCTTCGCCGCCGCTTTTTCCCCCTTGGCCGGTTTGTTCGCCGCGAGGGCGACACCGAAGCAAAGACAGCAGGAGAGAATCGACAGCACAAAGATCAGTTTCTTCATAACACCTCCAGAATCCCTTTGGGGTGGGCATGAGCTTTCATCAGAACGGAACACCAGCGCTTACGCGGCTGATCAAAAATGCCCAGATGCAAGGCGCCCGAAATTAGAGGAGTGAGGCGTACCTTAAGGTACGTCGTAACGACGAGAATGAGGGCAACGCCGCAAATGGGCGTTTTTCATCAGCCGGTCAACGTCCCTGCCGGCAATGATCGTTATAGAGCTCGGCCAGCATCCGGTCGGCCTTCTCCCGGGTCAGTTGTAGCGCGGTTTGCAGGGCATCGTTGGCGACATAGGAATCGGCCGTCGCCGAGACCGTGGAAATCACCCGCCCTTTGCGGTCGAGCAGGGTCAGGGTCAAGGTCAGGAAGAGCTCATCGATATCAAGAATCGGATTGCGTCGCTCGCTGACGGCGATCAGACCACGCAGCAGAAAGCGGGCCTGCAACC
>DIVU01000067.1 GCA_002423365.1 Desulfuromonadaceae bacterium UBA6124
CACGTATAGGCTGAAAATTCATAGATGATCGGTTTCACTGGTTCCATGTGTCCAAGGGTGGCCACCCCTCCCTGGGCTGTTTCAATTCCTCACAGTCCTCTTCAAAAGGAGATTCCTCCCGCCGCCATTGGGGCGCATGGGATTCAACCTGTGAACGAATTTCTTTTTTAGCATCCTCCGAAAGGGAAAGCCACCCCGCATAGGCGGCGGTGACCAGACCTGCCGAAGAAAACCGCGATCTCCTGAACGATGACCGGCTAACGCCTTGCCCGAGCCGGACTATGCCGATGGGGGTCGTCCCTTTCGGTCGCTTCGGCGCGGCAATTGACGTTTGAGGGAGGGAGCGGCGGGGCGGACTGACGACCGGTCGCACAATGGGAAGGGAGAGGGAGTCTTCTATTCCTCGACGAAATAATCCTCGTCGATGCGCTTGACCTCATAGGTGGCGCGGCTGCGCACGCCGACGTTGTGCTTGACCATGAGACGCGTCAATTCCTCGCCGTCGATGAGGATGATCCGCTTCGAGATGCGTCCGGCGAAGTCGCGCGCCGATGCCGCGAACGAGGAAGTCGTGACGAACACCCCCTTGGTCGCGCCGAACCCTTCCATCGATCCGGCAAAAGCCTGAAGGTCAGGTCGCCCGATGGTGATGTGCGGTTGATACCGCTTGGCCTGGATGTAGACGATATCGAGGCCCAGGGGGTCTTCCTTCACGATGCCGTCGATGCCCCGGTCTCCCGACTTGCCGATGGCCTTGCCCATCTCAGCCCGCCCGCCGCCATAGCCCATGGCCACCAACAGGTCGACGATGACCTGCTCGAAGAACGAGGGCGTGGTCTCGACAAGCCGTTCCAGCAGTTCCGCGCGCAAGGTGTTAGTCAGGAGCGCGTGGCTGGCCTCGATCCGCTCTTCCGGCGTCGCCGTGTCAGCGTGTTCCGCCGACGGCAGCGTCGCCGTTTCCGGATCGTTGCCGCCAGCCCGGCTTTTCTCCCACCATTCAACGTACTCGGGATACTGGGCAAGCACTGATTTGTCGATGCGCTCCGGGGAAGTCGTCAGCAACTGCCGCCCCTTTTCCGATGCGGTGAACAAGCCACGCCGCACCATCCGAACAAGACCGGCTTTCGTCATGTAGAACTTCGCCCAGTGGATCCGGTTGTTGATGACCGTCTGTCGGCCGCTTGGCAGCATTTCCCCAAGGTCCTCGGACGACAAGCCCAACTGTGGAGCGATCTTTTCCACGCACTCGGCGACCGTGATCTCACCATCCGCTGCGGCGCGCAGGACGGGCTGCATCAGGGACTGGAAGTCAGGAACCGGCATCCTCTCTTGCTCCCTATGCCGAAAATGAACGCCAGCTCGCTACTTCCCGCGCCGATGCGTAGCCGACATCAAGGATCGGCGTGAGCAGAAGGATGGCCGCGATGCGGCGAACCATATTGGTCACCTCGTGGATCTCTTCGGGCCGAAGCGGGCGACCAAGAATGGCCTGTTCGCGATAGCTCAGCCACTTCTTGACGACTTGATAACCACCAAGCCGATATTCCCACACCCGCAGCGGCACGTTTGACCAGAAGACGTTGGCGTTGAGGTAGACGTCGAGAGTGCGGTCGCCCAGCAACTCTATTACCTTCTCACGCGTCAATCCCAGATCGGCACTACCGGCACCGAACGCAACGACCTCACGGGGGGAATAATTGCGGTCGATGGTTCTTCCGGTGCCAGGCATTACGGTGCCGCTTCCCTGGGAGTTGCCCCAGCCGGCGGTCAAGGCAAAATCCCCGCTTGTCAGGTCGCCGCCGCCCCTCTTCGTGGGAATTCCAAGCACCCGGATTTCGGCACGAAGCTTGCCAGCCGTGATACCCATGATCGGTTCTGCCGGGTCGAGCAGCGCTGCCACTTTCCGTCCGAGCATAGCAGATGATTTTACGCCCGAAAGGGAGTCGGACAACGGCACGCGCGGCCAGTCAAGGCGCAGCGCACCGGCATTCTCGTGTCGGTAAAGCGGACTGTGCAGCTTGGCGATGATATGAAAGAATAAATCCTCGACGCTGAGCCCGAGTCGGTCAAGGCGCCCGGCCATCGACTTCGAGAGATTGGCGCGCCTCCTGACCACACCGCCGCTCCTGTTGTCATGGTCGTCCCGAAGGTAGGCAGGAAAGCAACCCGCGCCTCGATCCATCAGATCAAGGCAGCCAATTGATCTTATGACCTGCGGACACGACCAGTCACGTCGGGCCTTTTGCTGGGTTACGAGGGCTAGGTTCCCGTCGAACACATGAGCCATGTACTCTGTGCGCTTTTCGTCGAGAAGCTTGGTTCCCGGCTCCCAGTAAAGCCAGCGGATATCGAAGGGCCGGTAGGCATAGCGCACGATCTTGCCGTACAGAAGCCTCGGCCTTAGAAGCTGGGCGCGCACCTTCGGGCCGTCGAAACGTCCGGCCGCCTTCATCACTGAGGGGTGGAGCCGGGCAATTTCGGCATCGGACACAGACGGGTCCAGATAGCGTTCAATGCGCGCCCGCNNCCCGCAGTCGTTCCGCGTCGACGTCGACAAGAAACTCGTCCCGACTGGTCTTCACGCCGGGAAAGGAGACCGGCAATAGGTCCGGCAGGGCCGGCCAGTCGAAATAGCCGGTCGACACCTCGGCGGCGGCAAACGGTAATCCGAGTTGAAGGGAAGGTCTGACCCGCTGGTAGAGATCGACGGGCGTCGCCTCCGCGCCTTCCAGCAGTTGCCGGCGCTTGTCGCGCCCCCACAGGTGGCGGAACTCGACCGCCTCACCGGCCTTGGCATTGGGTGGGCGGATGAGGGTGACGATGGCGGTGCCGACCTGGATGCCCTCGCGGTTGTGCTCGGTCGAAAAGATGCTGGGGTCGGGGCTACCGTCTGGCGCCATCTTGCCCGTCTTATACTTGTCGCCGTTCAAGCAATCGATGCGGATGGCCCCGAAGACGTCCAGGTAGCGCTCCCGCATGGCCGTAAACGAGAGGCCGTCGAGCCATGAGTAGTTGCTGATGAAGCAGACGATGCCTTGGCCGGTCTTGTCGACGATGCGGCGCTCGGCCATGCGAAAGAAGCGCACGTATAGATCGTTGAGCCCCTGTCCTTCGGGCCGGCGGACCTTCTTGGGCTGGCGGTAGGCGTCCGACAGCGCGCGCTCCTCCTCCACCGCCATCCCGGCATACCCGTTGTACGGCGGATTGCCGAGAATGACGAGGATCGGCCTCTTCTGCTTCACCTGCTCGGCCCGATCGCGCTCCTCCTCCAGTTCAGGGAAAGGCAACGGCTTGGCGACATGCGGCTCCCAGCCGGTGAGAGCATTAGTCAGGAAGACTCCCACCCGCTCGGAGCCGTCGTCGGCCAGCGCGGCTCCGAGAGATTGAAGCACCAACCCCACCTGGAGGTGCGCCACGACGAAAGGCGCCGGCATGATCTCAAACCCGAACACACGTTCGGTCGCGGCCTTCTTGACCATCGCCCCTTTGAGCCCACCCAGTCCCTTGTCATCAAGATTGACTGCGATGCGCCGCAGCACCTCGGCCAGGTAGGAGCCGGTGCCAGTGCACGGGTCGAGTACATAGACGTTCTCGGCGGCCAGGCCGTCGGCGATGTTCAGGTCATCCTTGAGCGCCTTGTCGACGCGGGACACCATGTAGGCGACCACCTCGGGCGGCGTGTACCACACGCCCAATTCCTTGCGCAGTTCCGGGTCGAAAGCTTCCAGGAACGGTTCGTAGAAATACTGCACCGCCTCGGCGTCCTTGAAGCGGGCGAAGAATTCGGCGCGGTCGACGCGGTTGAGCGCCGCCGCCGCCCAATCGAGGAGCGGCACCAGATCGAGAGCCTTGAGCCGGGCGGGATCGGAAACCTGCTGGAACAACGCCTGGAGCATCGGCACCCGCAGATGCCAGACGGCGGAGCGCCAGTCGAAGAGGCCGGACGGCGGCGGCGTCTGGCGCGACCACAGCACCCAGGCCGAGAAAACGCCGTAGAACAGCGTCTGCACCAGGGTCGAGCGAAAGAAGTGATCACCCTTCTCGCCCTCGAAATGGACCCCCAGGGCCTCCTCCAGCGCCGCGCGAACCGCCGTCAGGGCGGGAAGGTCGCCCTTGTCCTCGACCCGGCCGAGGGCATCGCGGGCGTAGGAGGCGAGGAACCATGCCACGTCGCGGGGCTCGCGCAACGCCACGCCCTGGGTCAGCACGCGCTTCAGGTATTCGGCCAACGACGGCCCAACCTCGGCGGCGTAGCGGCGCGGGGTTACGACGCGGCTCCAGAATTCGGCCTCGGTGTTGGCGAGGCGGAACGCCTCCAGCTTCGCCGGCCGGCCGGCGGCATCCTCGCCAACCAGCAGGAAATCGCGGTAGTTGGTGACGAGCACCAGACGGTACTTGCCCCAGTATTTGCTGACCTGCCCGGTGGCGGCGGTGAGGAAGGTGTCGTCGGCCGTGCCCTTAACCTCGATGACACCGCGCTCGGGAAGTTGTCCCGGCTTCGGCTCCCCCTTTTGGCACTGGTTGGCGGTGTAAAGCCCAAAGTCGGGATGCCCGGCCCCTTGGTCGGCCATCTGCGGCACGCAGAAGACCCTTGGCTTCAGACTGTCGCCGATGGCGTTGAGCAGGCCCTGGAGCGCCCCATAGTGCGAGGTTTCGGAAGTCGCTCCCCCGGTCCCGCGCACGAGACCCAGTTTGGCGAAGTATTCTTCGATGGCGTCCTGCGGTCGTCGCACGCCCCTCCCCCTTACGGCCTGGCTATGCGCGGTGGTACACGGCGGCTCGATGCTACACCGGCTCCGCCGCGAGGTCACGGCGCAATCTGGCGGGGGGCTTCGCGTGCGGGGGGATCTAGGGTCCGCCAACTCTATCAGAATCGCTTGCTGGCGAAGGCGTTGCCCGAGCCGGACTTGAAGTCTTGTTCAAGTTCGCGGGCAATGGCCTCGGTTTTCACGGCCCCATAGGCCTTCACGGCGCCGCCCGCCGCGTAGACGACGGCGCCGATGTCCGGACAACCTGGACCGTTGCGGTTGCGTCCCCAAATAAAGCTGTCTGGTGCCTTTTCCGGCCGGGCTGAATCGCGGGGATTCCCGGATCGGTCCCTTTCCGATTCCAGATGCGGCCGGGACGGAGGGCAGCATTCGACGTTCGTCG
>DIVU01000345.1 GCA_002423365.1 Desulfuromonadaceae bacterium UBA6124
GCGGTAGAGCGGCTCCCCCCGGTGATTGAAGACCCAGGTTGCCCCCATGTCGGGGTGGGCCACCGCCAGGCCGTCCTGCTCGTCGATCGCCATCCCGTCGGGCCCGCGGCCGCCGGAGAGCTGGAGGAAGACCCCCATCCGCGAGACGGTTCCGTCGGGGAGGAGCGGCAGGCGCCAGACCGCGTTCGCGCGCGTGACCGCGAGATACAGGATGGTTTCCTGGCCGTTCAGCACCAGGCCGTTCGGGCTGGGAATGTTGTCGGCGACCAGCTCCAGTCGCCCCTGGGCCCGCAGCCGGTAGACGCGCCCGGTCGGATCGTTCAGTCCCGTCTGTCCCTGATCGGTGAAGTAAAGATCCCCGTTGTTGGCGAAGACGAGGTCGTTGAGCCCCTTGAAGCGTTCGGCGTTGTAGCCCGTCAGGAGCGGAGCGACCCGCCCGCTCGCCGGGTCGAGCAGCATCAGGCCGTTCCGGTAATCCGTGACGAAGATCCGGCCGTCCCGATGGATCTGCAGGCCGTTCGGCTCCCCCGCATACTCGACCACCAGCTCCCACTCCGCGCGGGGCGAGATGCGAAAGATTCTCCCGAAGGGAATATCCACGACGTAGAGGTTCCCGTGGCGGTCGAAGGCGGGGCCCTCCAGGAAACAGCCGTTGGCCGGCACGCTCCGCCCGGAGGCGAGACGCTCCGAGGAGACGTCGCGCCGCCGAAGCGCCTGGGGGAGCTCCGCGAAGACCCGGGCCTCGATCGTCCGGGGGGTCGGGAAAAGCGGCATGGCAGCAATCCCTCCCTGTCGGCCGGCTAGAGGTCGAGCAGCCGGGCGGGGTTCGTCTTCGTCATCAGCGTGATCTCGTCGGCCGAGATCCCGCACTCCAGCATCTGGGCGATGTACCAGCGCAAGCCGTCCGCCGGGGGCGGACAGACCGTCTGGCCGAGGTCCGTGGCCATGACCACGTGGGCGGCGCCGACGGCCGTGATCGCCGCCGCCAGCTCCCCGGCGGAGGCGGCGCCGTGATCCGGAGCGGTCAGGCTGCGCACGCAGAACTCCATCATGGCCCCCTTGGCCGCCAAGCTCCGCTGCTCCTCGACGCTCATGCCGATCAGCCACAGGTCGGGGTGGTTCACCAGGATCTTCCGCACGCCGGCGGCCACGGCGGCGTCCACCACGATCCGGATCTCGGCGACGGAGAGGTGGCCGGTTGCCAGGATGATGTCGGCCTGTGCGACCAGGCTCAGGATCTCCGCGAGCTCCGGCCGGACGGCCCCCTCGGCGTCCAGGACGGGGACCGGCTGGGCCTTGAAGCCGCTGGACATGACCCCCAGGTTTCCCGTCACCCTGGTCTTGATCCGCTCGATGTGGTTGGCGGCGGACAGGGTGGGGAGCCAGATGGTCCTGGCCCCCATCCGGATGGCCACCTTGACCGCCTCCGGATTCAACCCGCCGCAGGCCGGCAGGTTGAGGGCCAGGCCGCCGAATACCTTCACCCCGGGGAAGGCCTTCTGCGCGATCTGGGCCCGGTCGGCGGTCAGCATGTGATGGGACTTGAGCACGATGGCCGCCATCCCTGCCTCCCGCGCCGCCGCGGCCAGCCCGAAATCGTCCAGCAGCCGGGGAACGATGTCCGGCGCCGCGTGGATGTGCAGATCGATGCTCCCTCGGAGCAGATCGGAAGAGCGCTCAGCCATCGGTCCTCCCCGTGCGCCCGCCGAGCAGCCGGCAAGCGCGATGTGGACGAGCAGGCTGCTGAAGAAGGCCCGCCCGTCCCTCGGGCGGGTCCCCGGCGGCGCGCCGGGGCGGCCCGGCGCGAACCGTCAGCGTGCCAGGCGCTGCACGAGGGCTGCGGTGAACTCGTTCGTGCCCGCCGTCCCGCCCAGGTCTCTGGTCCGCGGGCCGCTCTCCAGCACGGCTGCCACGGCCCGCTCGATCGCGCGGCCTGCGTCCGCGGCGGCCGGATCCTTTCGCTCCCCGCCGAGCCAGGAGAGCAGCATCGCGGCGGAGAGGATCATCCCGACCGGGTTGGCGATCCCCTTGCCGGCAATGTCGGGGGCCGAGCCGTGGCTGGCCTGCGCCATGGCCTGCGTGGCGCTGGCGTTGATGGAGGGAGCCATGCCGAGACTGCCGCTGAGCTCGCCCGTCAGGTCCGAGAGAATGTCGCCGAACATGTTCTCCGCGACGATGACGTCGAAGTCCGCCGCCCGGCGGACAAGGTGGGCCGTCATGGCGTCGATGTGGTAGTCCTCGACGGCGACGTCCGGGAACGCGGCGCCGACGCCGCGGCAGACCTCCAGGAACAGGCCGAATGTCTTGCGGAGGACGTTGGCCTTGTGGACGATGGCCACCTTCTTGCGGCGCTGCCGGGCCAGGGCGAAGGCGGTCCGGGCGATCCGCTCCGAGCCCTGCCGGGTGATCTTGCCGACGGCCAGGGCCACATCCGGGGTCGGCATGAACTCGCCGAGCCCCCAGGCCATATTGCGATCGGCGTAGAATCCCTCGGTGTTTTCCCGCGCGATCACCAGGTCCATCTGGGAGCAGACGGCGCGCAGGCCGGGGTAGGCGCGCGCCGGGCGGATGTTCGCGTACAGATCGAAACGGCGCCGCAGGACGCCGCTGGGGTTGAGCTTCTCCCGCTCTGCCGCCGGGTAGGAGACCGAATCGTGCGGGCCCAGGATCCAGCCGTCGCACCGCCCGAGCGTCTCGACGGCGGAGTCCGGCAAGGCGCTCCCGGTCTGGCGGATCGCCTCCCACCCCATGGGGAGCGGGACCCACTCGAACCCAAGCTGCGGGTCGCGCCGCGCCGCCGCTTCCAGCACCTGCACTGCGGCCGTGACGATCTCCGGACCGATTCCGTCTCCCGTGAGGACGCCGAGTCGATACGCCATCATTCCCCTCCGAAGCGCGCCGCGCCTTTGTCGAGCCGCTCCATCCAGCAGCGCGGCGCGCGCCTCCCTGTTGCCGTTCACCCGTGAGGCGACAGGAGCTCCCCTCACGCCCCCCGCCCGGAACAGCGACGCAGCCTATCGCGCCCGCTGCGGATACACCAGGTGGCCGGCGACGGTCACCTGGATGGAGAACAGGCTCTTGCCCGAGACGATGTAGAGCGTCTTCAGGTCCGGGCCGCCGAAGGCCAGGTTGGTGAGGCAGTCTTCGTGGACCGGGATCCGTCCCAGTAGCTTTCCCTGGGGAGCGATGACGTAGACGCCGGGGGGAACCTCGGCGGTCTCGTTGGCGTGGCGGGGGCAGGCGATGCCGGCCGCGGCCCAGACGTTGCCCAGCACATCCATGCGGATGCCGTCGGCGCCCCGGCCCGGCGCGAAGTCCCAGAGGACGCGCGGGTTGGCGGGAAGGCCTTCCGGGCTCAGATCGAAGGCCCAGATCCTCCGCCTGCCGCCGGGGACCGGGCTGCTGTCCACCAGGTAGAGGATGCGGTCATCCGGAGAGAGGGTGATGCCGTTGGGCTTCTGGATGACCGGCTGGGAGAGGATCCGGGTCACCCGGCCGTCGGGGTCGAGACGGTAGACGGCCTCGCAGCCCATCTCCAGCTCGGCCTGCTCCTCCGTCTTGTAGCGGGGGTCGGTGAAGTAGATCCGCCCCGCCCGGTCGATGGCCAGGTCGTTGGGGCTGTTGTAGCGCTTTCCCTCGAAGCGTTCGGTCAGGACCTCGACGGCCCCGGTCCGCATGTCGGTGCGCACGAGGCGCCGCCGGCCGCCCGGACCGAACTCCGCCCCCTCGCAGCTCACCAGGCGGCCGTGCGCGTCGAACATGTTGCCGTTGGTCCGTCCGCTGTCCGCCCGCCAGACCGAGAGGGTCCCGTCCGCCGCCCGCTTCATGATCCGGTTGTTGACGATGTCCGAGAAGTAGACGCTTCCGTCGGCGTCGACAGCGGGTCCCTCGGTGAAGGCGACGCTGGCCGCCGTTGTCAGGGTGGAGCCGCCCACCAGCCCCTCCGGCGGCCCAAGGGTCTTCAGGTCGTTCGGCATCGGTGCTCCCCGTCCTTTCCGGCCTCCCGGAGCCGCGCAGGGCGGCCGATCGGGGCGGCCGATCGCGAAATCCGAAAAGAGCGATTCCCTTGTTGGAAGGAGCCAGAGGAGTGCGGGGCTCGGCTTCTCACGCCGGCTTCGCCTGGAATCTCCCGGCCTCCTGGATGGCGGCAACGACCTGATCGGGAGAGGTCGTTCCCTCCTCCACGCGCACCCGGGCCTGGTGCTTGCTGCGATCCACCGACAGGACTGTCACGCCGGCAAGCCTTTCCAAGGCTTGTGCCACCCCCTTCTCGCAGCCCATTCAGGTCATGCCGGTGACGACGAATGTCCACTCCGCGGCTGCTGGCATGGCAACGCTCCTTTCGCAGGCGCCAGGCCGGATTGTAAAACCGACCCTCGAGAACCGGAAGAGAAAACATGACCAGCGCCGCCCCGCCCCGCCTCGGGCTGCCGTGGCGCCCGGGATCGCGGGACTGCGCGCCCCACCGGCAGGCCGCCGGGCGGCTCGGTGTTGCGCGGCCGGTTAGAATTCCCCCACGACGATCCCGGAATCGTTCGGCATCTCCAGCGGGAGGCGGCGGCAGCGAATGGCGCCGGCCTCCCGCAGCATCGCCGCCAGCTCGTGCCCGCTGTAGGCGCGCCCCGCGGGGGTGCCCAGCAGCATGTTGAGGGCGAAGAGGGCGGGGAACAGCGGACCGTCCTTCGTGTCGTCGAGAATGAACTCGTGGATGGCCACCATCCCCCCCGGCTCGAGGGCGGCGGACGCCTTGCGGATCAGGGCGAGACTCTCCTCCGGGCCCTCGGCGTGCAGGATATGGGACAGCCAGGCCACGTCGAAGCGGCCGGGAATCGGGTCGAGGTGGTAGTCTCCGGGCGCGAACTCGACCCGCTCGCGCATCTGGAAGCGGTCGATGGTCTTCTCGGCGAAGGGGCGCGTGGCGGGCAGGTCGAAGACGGAGGCCCGCAGCCGGGGATTGGCCCGGCAGAAGTGGATGGCATAGGTCCCCGGGCCGCCGCCCAGATCCAGGAGGCGCCGCCGGGATGAGAGGTCCAGGGCCGCGACCACGCGGGGCGCGGCGGCCATGGCCATGTTGAACATGCCCATGAGGAAGCTCTCGCGCCACTCCTCGCTGCTGACGGAAGGGCGCCCGCGCACGGGTTGGCCGGACAGGACCGCCTCGTCCAGCCGCCCCCAGGAGTCCACCAGGTGATGGTGGTGGAGAAGGATGTGGCCGAGGTAGGAGTCGGAGTCCCTCGCCAGCCACTTCCGGGCGGCCTCGGAGGCGCGGTACCTGTCGCCGGCTTTCAGCAGGAGGCCCATGGCGGAGAGCGCGTTCAGCAGCGAGCCGACTCCCCGCGCCGAGCCCCGCACGAGGCCGGCGATCTCCTCGGCCTGAAGCGAGGCGTCGCCCAGCCTGGAAAAGAGGTCGAGCTTGACCGCCGCGTGCAGCGTGCAGCTCTTCCAGTAGGCCCCCGACGTCTCCAGGAGTTCGCCCGGGCCCCACGCCTGCCTGCGCATCCTCGCCTCCCTGTTCGTCGTGTGCCGGGATCGCGTGCCGGGATGCCGTCCGGTATACCTGGAATCTGCCGGAGGTGCAAGGGTTCTGGTGGGTGGCGGCGAGCGAGCGGGTCGGGCGGAGCGCCGGGCGACGAAAACTCCCCCCTTCCCTCAGCGCGATCCTGCCGCCGGTATTTCCCTCAGCGCTCGCCGCTGCGCTCGCTGACGCATCTTCCGGATCGAACCCCACACGATGGCCGGCAGGTGAGGCGCCAGGAGGGGAAGATACCGCAAGCCGCCGCTCCGGAGGGCTTTTCGGGCCAGACGGAGTATCTGGCCGGTGTCGAAGAACTCCCGATAGATCCACCGGCGCATGTCCTTGAGCTCTGTCTCGGAGCACTGGTCGGAGTAGATCTTTCCGCCGGGCGCAATGTGATACCCCGGACTCTGCGCCACCAGCTCCTCCAGGCCCGAGAAGGGGGTGGAGCGGAGCGTGGAGATGGCGATGGAGTCGAGCCCCAGCTCGCGTGCGAACGGCAGGATCTGCCGCATCTCCGCCGCGCTTTCGCCGATACTTCCCAGGATGAAGTATCCGTGCATGACCATGGAGCTCTGCCGAAGCTCCTGGAAGCTCTCCCGGATGCGCTTCGTGGTGAAGCCCTTGTGCATGGACTGAAGCGTCTTGTCGTGGGCCGATTCGATGCCCAGCATGAGCATGACGAAACCGGCCCGCTCCATCTTCCGCAGGACGTCCGGGCGGCGGGCGACTTCCAGCCGGGCATTGACGATGTACTTCTTGCGGATGCCGCTGGCCAGGATGAGGTCGCAGACCCGGTCCACGCGGTCCATGTCGAAGGTGAACAGGTCGTCGGCGAACCCGACAATCGGGGCGTCGATCGTGGTGAGCTCCTCGACGATGGACTCCGGCGAGCGGGCCGACCAGCCGCGTTTCGTGCCCCAGGGATTCCGGTTGAAGGAGCAGAAGTCGCAGTTGAACGGGCATCCGCGCGACCCCGCGATCAGGTCGATCAGCAGGCCCGTGCTGGCCCCGTTGGCCATGACGTGGTAGGGATACCGGCGGAGCCTGCGGTCGGGATACAGATGGTCGCTGAGCGGTCCCGGCTGGTGGTTGGGATTGTGGGTGACGCGATCGTGTCGCCGGAAGCTGAGGCCGGCGATCGTCTCGAGGGGCCTGCCCAGGCAGAACTCCTCCATCGGCTCCTCGCCGTCCCCGCGCACGATTGCTCCGATATTGGGGCAGGCGTCGAACCACTGCTGGGGGTCGAGCGTTGCGTGCCGTCCGCCCAGGAGGGTGAAGATCTCCGGAGGGATTGACCGGATCTCTTCGCGGACGAAGGCGGCCTCGCGGTCCCAGTTGATCGAGAAGCAGACGAGATCCGTCTCGGGCCGAAGGAAATCGCGTGTGCGGCCCCGATCCTTGCGAAGGTCGACGATGTCGATCGCGCAGGCGTGGGGGGCGAGGACGGCGGCGATGCATTCCAGTCCGAGCGGCGGGAAGAAGTTGACGTCGCCCAGCTCGTGCCGGTAGGGATAGACACACAGGACGCGTTGAAACATCGGGAATTCTTTCTTGACCGCGAGGCCAGGCGAGTCTGCGGGGAAGGGGGCAATCGCGGGCAGCGCATGCGGCTCCGAGGTCAATCCTTCCCCGGTGGCGGGTACGCTCTGGAAGGCAGCCTCTCGAGGCGAGAAGACGTTCACCGCCCCAGTCGCGGCCTGCAACTCCGGAAAGACTATAGCATACCAGCGGAGGGATACGAGCGAATCCGCCCCAATCTCCGACGAGCGCCGGGGCGGCCCTCGGGGGCCCCGGCCAGTCGGGAGCACCCCGCGGGTGCGCAGGTGGCCGGTGCCGCTTTCACGACGGGCCGCCCCGGCTGTGGTGGCTTGGCACCGCCGAGTTTTCATGCCGATGTTCGCCGGAGATCAGGGATCCGGCATCCCTTCCAGAAACGTCCTCCAGGCTCTTCCGCGGCCGGCCCGGACGCCTGCCTGGCGTCCCCGGGAGGAATTTTCCCTGCCGGCCGCGGGGGTGATATGATAAATACCCCCGAGAAGATTTGCCGGAGGGAGCCGCGCCCGATCCAACGAGGAGCGCAAGGAGGAGCGAGGTGGACGATGCCAGGGTGGTGATCCGGGACGTCTTGATGCGCGACGGGTTGCAGAACCTCACGGAGTTCATTCCGACCGAATTGAAGATCGAGCTGTTCCGGATGATCGCGGCGAGCGGAGTGCCGGAGATCGAATTCACCTCCTTCGTGAGCCCCAAGGCGGTCCCGCAATTCTCGGATGCGGCCGAGGTCGCGCGGGCGGTGATGGCGATCGCTCCGCCCGGGGTCCGTCCGGCCGCGCTCGTCCCCAACCTGAAAGGGGCCCAGCTCGCCCTTGCCAGCGGCGTCCGGCAGCTGGAATTTGTCGTCTCGGTGAGCGAGTCGCACAATCTCAGCAACGTGCGGCGCACCAGGGCGGAGTCGGTCGACGAGCTGCGAAAGATCCTGGCGCTGCGGGAGGCCCATCCGGACCTGACCGTCAGGGTGGGCATGGCCACCGTGTTCGGATGCCCCTTCGAAGGGAAGATCTCCCCCGCGGTGGTCCTCGGGTTCGCCGGGCAGCTCTACGATCTGGGCATCCGGGGCATCTCCCTCTCGGACACGATCGGATCGGGAAACCCCAGGGAGGTCAGGGAGGTCTCCCGCCTGTGCGCTGCCGAGCTTCCCGACGCGATCTTCTCGGTCCATCTGCACAACACCCGCGGCCTGGGTCCCGCGAACGCCTACGCTGCCTTCGAGAGCGGCATCCGCGTCTTCGACGGGGCCATCGGGGGCCTGGGCGGATGCCCGTTTGCTCCCGGCGCGCGCGGGAACATCGCCACGGAGGATCTCGTCTACCTGTTCGAGGGGATGGGGGTCGCGACGGGCATCCGGATGGAGGCGCTGCTGGAGATTGCGCGGCACCTGCAGGGGAAGCACCCCGCCGTCCGCTGCTCCAGCAGCATGCTGGAGGTGGGCCCTCCCCGGGCGCTGGGGGCTGTTGCCGGGGCAGCAGGAGAGCAGAAGTGGAGCGGGTGAAGCGGCCGCGGTGATCGGGCCGGGGCGCTCCCCGGGGGCCCCGTCCCCCGCGTGCCCCCGCGCCCTCATGGCATCAGCCTGTCTCGGCGGCGGCCGTCCCTGGAGTCGGCACGCCTGAGGCAGAGGAGGACGAGATGGACGGGAGCCGTTTTCCGACACAGACGCGCATCTTCGAGGTCGGGCCGCGCGACGGGCTGCAGAACGAGCCGCATTTCATCGCGACCGAGCACAAGGTCAACCTGACCAACCTGCTGGTCGAGGCCGGCTGCCGGCTGATCGAGGCCACGAGCTTCGTCCACCCGAAGTGGGTCCCCCAGATGGCCGACGCGGAGGAGGTTCTCGCCCGCATCGAGCGGCGGCCGGGGGTGCTCTTCAATGCCCTCGTGCCGAACGTGAAGGGGCTCGAGCGGGCCGTGGCGGCCGGGCTCACGCACGTGGTGACCATCATGAGCGCCAGCGAGAGCCACAACGTCAAAAACCTGAACATGAGCGTCTCGGCCTCGCTGGAGGCCATCGCGGCGATCAACGCGGCGGCCGCCGGCCGCGGCGTGCGCGTGCGCTCCTACATCGCGACGGCGTATGGATGCCCCTTCGAAGGGGAGATTCCCGCGGAGCGGGTGGCCGACATCGCGGTCGCGCTCGAGGGGTTCGGCTCGTACGAGATCTCTCTGGGCGACACCACGGGCATGGCGCACCCGGGTAGTGCCTTCGCGGTCGGGCGGCTCGTGAAGACGCGACTCCGGCGGGCCTCCCTGGCGGCACACTTTCACCGGGCGGACGGCATCGAGTTCGCCAACGTGCTCGCCTCGCTGGAGGCGGGGATCGAGGTCTTCGACGGGGCGGCGGGGGGGCTGGGCGGCTGCCCGTACGCGCCGGGCGCCAGCGGGAACATCGCGACGGAGACGCTGGTCGAGATGCTCCACCGCATGGGGATCGAGACGGGGATCGACCGGGAGAAGATGGCGGCGGCGGCAGCCTACGCCAAGAGCCTGAGCGCCACCCAGACCGCACGGGAGGGAAGCCATTCGGGACCAAGGTGATCCTGCGGCTGGTCTGCACGACCGGCGACGCGATGGGCATGAACGGCGTGACGAAGGCGGCCGCCGACATCAGCCGGGCCCTCCTGGCCATGCTGCCGGGCTGGCGGCTGATCACGATCAGCAGCAACATGTGTACCGACAAGAAGGCCAGCCACATGAACGTGCTCAAGGGCCGCGGCAAGAGCGTCCAGGCGGAGATCCTCGTGCCGGAGGCGGTTCTGCGGAAGGTCTTCAAGGCGGGGGTCACCAGCCGGAGCGTCGAGCGCGTGGTCTTCCACAAATGCTATCTGGGCTCCTGCCTCAGCGGGACGCTCGGCGGCTTCAACGTGAACGCCGCCAACACCCTGGCGGCCTTCTTCGCGGCCACCGGCCAGGACCTGGCGCAGGTCATCACCTCGGCGAGCGCGTTCGTGCAGGCCGACGCCGTCGAGGGGGGGCTGCACTTCATGCTGACGATGCCCTCGCTCGAGCTGGCCACCGTCGGCGGGGGGACGAATTTCGGGACCGCCAAGGAAGCCCTGACGCTGCTGGGGTGCGGCGGTTGCGGGAGCAGCCCGGACGACAACGCCAACGTCAAGCGGCTGGCGGAGATCTGCGCCGTCGCCGTCGCCGCGCTGGAGCTGAACACCGCCTGCGCCCAGGCCGCCGGCTACGAGATGGCCGACTCCCACGTCGCCCTGGCGCGCGGGGAGAAGGAGTGACCCGGGGCCGAGACGGAGCAGACAACTGACCTGACGCGCTGCAACAAGAAGCTATACGCGAACGTGGGGCACCCCCAGCCCCGCGTTCGCGTATGCTGCCCACTGCGGGAAATTTCCCGGCCGCACCCAAACAGGGCGAAGCAACTGTCAAACGCGCCATGCTTTCAGGCGCCAGAGGGGGGTGGAAATCCACTTGACTTTACAGGAAAGATTAGATTAGCATTCACTTCAGAAGAAACTGTCGGCAATTTATTCATCTTCTTGCTTGCATTTCAGGCCGTACCGTATAGACCGTGTTGAGCGGGTATGGAATGAATGCTGCAACCCCAGATAGACAGGTTCGCCGGCGCAGCATAGGCTCTTTGCGTGCGCACCTGCGGCATCTGAACTGCCCATCGAAGTCTCTGTCGGTTCCACCTCCTCCACCAGTTAAAGCCGCTATCCCCGTATTGGTTCGATTTTTTTCCGCAGACACCTCCCCCACGAAACTGCCTTCTCGCCGTAGGGACAGCCCAGCAGTCTTTGTCTCATCGCGGGCGGTTCCATTGTTCTTTTCGGTGTTTCGTGTCGTCGCGTGTGTTCTTGGCTGTGAAAGAGCCTCGCAAGAGTGGTGCCCGCAGATCGGCGTAGACGCTGCATGCGCGCGAGAGGAGTTCGGGTACATGCCGTAATGCTGCGGCCGGACGGTCAGGCACTGACGGCTTGGGTTGGAGGAGGTTAGCTGTGGAGAGCCAGCATGCGGGCGATGCCAAACTCAAGGCAAGGCGGGTCAGCGTATCGAAGCGACCCCGCCCGGGTGCGCTTACGACGCAGACGCGCGAGTGGATCGAGCAGAAGATCATTGCTGGGGAAATTGTCGCCGGAGAGAAGCTGAATGCTTACTCTCTGGCGAGAACCATCGGGGTTAGTCGGTCTCCCGTGCGAGAGGCCCTGCATGCCCTTGAGCAGGCAGGCTTGGTGCAGGCCATTCCCAATCGAGGTCTTTTTGTTCGAGTTCTTGATTTGAGGGAGATGATTGATCTGTATGACATTCGGATCGGGCTCGCGCGCCAGGCAGGCCGCTTGCTCGCGGCCCGCATCACTGATGAGCAGATCGCGCAACTCGAGCGGGTCTACAAAAAAATGGAACAAGCGCAGCGGAGTCGCGACGGTGACGCTTATTATCGCCTTGATGCGCTGCTGCACACACAGCTCATGGAATATACAGGGAACCGGGCCCTCGCTAGTCTCGATGAACGACTCAAGAATCAGATGCGGCTGTTCCTGCGAAGAGGAGTGAGCGGCGAACCCCAGCGTCGATTGTCGCATGCGAACCATCGAGTCCTGCTCGATGCGCTCATTGGAAGAGACATGGATGCGGCGGCTAATGCCTATGAGCAACACTCCGTCAGTGGAAAGCAGAACATGATCGACACGGTCGGACGAGGTCTCGAGTTAGCATCTGGGGGCCAGACAGCCCGACCCCTCGGCCCAGGGGATAGCAAGGGAGCGATCGGTCGGCCAAGGTTGAGCAGGAGGAAATAGCGGGCCCAATATGGGATCACTGGAAGGTTATGGCGACGGGGGCACACATGAATAAAGCCTGGAAAGTCGCTGGGGCAGCATTCCTGGCCTTCTCGGTTTTCGTAGTGGCTGAGGCGCTCAGATACGGCTTTCTGGATGAATATGGTCCAGGACCGGGCTTCTTCGCAGTCCTCGTCGGTATCCTGATGGGCATAATGTCCCTCGCCTTGGTGATCAAGGTAACCTTTATCGGTGGCCCCGAGGAGAAGTCAGGATCCGTCTTCCCCCGGGGGGAAGAGGCTTCCCGGGTGTTGCTCGTATTGGGTGGGATCATCGGCGTTGTGTTCCTTCTCCAGCCGCTCGGCTTCCGGGTCACAATGTTCGTTTTCCTCATATACATGCTTGTCTCTCTCGGGGTGCGAAACGTCTGGATCATCGCCACGATGTCTCTTGGAGGGAGCTTCGGAACCTATCATGTCTTTTACCACTGGCTAAAGATGCCCTTACCAATAGGCTACTTGCTCGGGTTTTAGGAAGGAGGCTCTCCTGTGGAAGCGATGAATCTATGGTTGGGAGGCCTCCAGGTCGCATTGAGGCCAGAAAACGTCTTCTTCGCGTTCATAGGATGTGTTCTGGGCACGTGGATCGGCGTGCTGCCGGGCATAGGACCGGCAGCCGGAACAGCTATCCTCATTCCAATCACGTTCGGTCTCGATCCTGTGCCGGCCATAATGATGCTGTGTGCAATATATTACGGATCGCAATATGGTGGGACGATCACTTCAATCCTTGTCAACGTTCCCGGCGAAGCGAGTTCAGTTGTCACCTGTTTCGACGGTCATCCAATGGCAATGCAAGGGAGGGCGGGTACTGCGCTTGGCATTGCCGCTATTGGGTCATTCGTAGGGGGAACCATAGCAACAATCGGCGTCATGATAGTGGCTCTACCGCTTGCCAAACTCGCCTTGAAATTCGGTCCGCCGGAAATCTTCGCGCTAGTCATAGTTGGCTTTACCATGATTGTGGGTCTTACCGGTAAACGCCTAATTCCCGCGCTGCTCATGATGTGTTTTGGGCTCATTCTGGCATTGGTGGGTCAGGACCCTGTGAGAGGCGAGCCGCGGTTTGCCTTCGATGTTGTCGATTTGTACGACGGCTTCGATTTTGTTCCTGTGGTGATGGGCCTCTTCGGCATCAGTGAGGTTCTCCTAAATATCGAGCAGCCCGTCCGAGAAGTGATCAAGACCAAACTCTCCTCTCTTATTCCAAGCAAAGAGGAATGGAAGGCGGCATCAGGCGCTATTGCGCGCGGCACCACACTGGGTTTCTTCATGGGGCTCGTGCCCGGCATAAGCTCTGTCATCCCAACCTTTGTCTCGTACGTGGTTGAAAAGGCAGTTGCCAAAAACCCTGAGCGATTCGGGAGGGGGGCCATCGAAGGGGTGGCTGGTCCAGAAACGGCCAACAACGCTTACTCTCAATCTGCCATGATCCCTCTGTTGACACTTGGCCTTCCGGGATCTCCAACCCTCGCTGTGATCATGGGTGCGTTTCTGATCAATGGCATCACGCCGGGCCCGCTGCTGTTCCGCGACCGGCCCGATCTGGCGTGGGGCTTGATCGCGAGCTTCTACGTTGGCAACGTGATTTTATTGATTTTGAATCTACCGCTTGTTGGGCTCTGGGCCCGCTTGCTGGAGATTCCGTATCAATACCTCTATAGCGGTGTTCTGCTGTTTTGTTTTGTGGGGGCCTATAGCGTCCGGCAATCCACATTTGACTTGGGGGTCGCCGTGCTCTTCGGAGTGCTCGGATATATATTCCGCAAGCTGGATTGGCCCATGGCGCCCATCATTCTCGCGCTCATCCTTGGCCCCATGGCCGAAAAAGCTCTCCGGACTTCCCTTGAAATGTCCGGAGGAGACTTCAGCATCTTCATCAGCCGCCCGATATCGGCTGTTCTGCTGGGAAGCAGTCTGCTGATCCTGGCCGGCGCTGCGCTGCAGGACCATTTGCGGCGTTGGCTAACGCGGCAGCCCCCAACATCGCCGAAGGCCGCCTAGGGCAACTTCCGTTCCCGACCGACGGCAGAAGTGAGGAGGTGAATATCCGGAGAGAACCATTGATGCCAGTGAGGGAGTGTTGCCAACGCACAATGTGGTTCCGTCGTAGCCGGCCCAGCCGAGACAAGGAGGGTTACCCATGCGATGTCGAATATCCCCGACTCTCGCCGTTCGTTCACTGCTTTCTCTTCTGCTGTTATTGTGCGCGGCCCAGGGTGTATCTGCGGCGGACTATCCGACCAAGCCAGTCACGATTCTTGTGGGCCAGGCCGCAGGGGGAAGCACTGACCTGGGGGCGCGGGTGTTTGCATCACTTCTGGAGAAGGAGTTTGGCCAGCCTGTCATCGTTGTGAACAAACCTGGAGGATCCCAACAGGTTGCGGCCAACGAGTTGGTCCGTCTCCCAGCCGATGGTTATAACCTTCTCTTTGTCAATTTCCCGGCGTTGAACACGGTTATTCTCCAGCCAGCCCGCAAAGCGACGTTCGATTTGAACGATTTCGAGTTCATTGCGAATCAGGTGAAAGACCAAGGGATAATTATCGTGAAGCCCAATGGCCCTTACAAAGACTGCAAGGACTTGATCGAAGACGCCAAGAAGCGAAGCGGCCAAGTTCGCATTGGTCTCCAGGGCATCCTGACCCATGCGCATTTCGGCGCCCTCCTCCTAGAGAGAGAGGCGGGAGTGAAAGTGCGAACCGTGCAGCAGTTCGAAGGTTCTGGGGCGGTTGCCGCAGCCGTCATGGGCGGGCATATCGACGCCGGTATTGACCGCGTGGGAAGCTACGCAACCAAGGTCCTTGCGGGTGACTTGAAAGCAATCGCAATCATGGATTCCGAGCGAAGCCCCTTCCTGCCAGATGTGCCCACGTCGACAGAGTTGGGCTATCCGAAATGGAAGACTGCCTCATCCGCGGGGCTGCTCGCTCGAAAGGGCACCCCGGCGCCCATTCTCAAGAAGCTCGAGACCGCGGCCTTGAAGATCATGAACGACCCGGAACATGTCAAGAAGATGACCACGATGGGGCAACGGCTCGGGATTATGGGCGGGGCCGAGTACCGCAAGTACGCAGAGGATTGGCATCGCGTAACCAAGGAGATGATGGAATTGTTCGCGGCCAAGCCGAAGCAGTAAGTGATATAGCCTGCGTTCGGTGGCTACCGATTGTCGGTCCTCGGTAACAATCGAGGACGGGTTGACGACGTGCAGTGTTGTCTACCCACCCTGGCGGTAGCTGATCATGGTCAAGCTTCGCAGCTGGTGAACTGGCTGTCCAGTATTGGGAGGAGAAACGTGGCGAAAATTAAAATGATGAGTCCGTCTGCACGAAGTGTGATTCCGCAAATCCCCTTAGCCGAGCGCCCCGCCAGCCTGACAGGGAAGAGGGTGGGGTTGCTGTTTAACACGAAACCCAATGCCGATATTTTCCTTCGGCGGATTGGGCAGATCATCTCTGCGAAATACGAGCCGGCGGAGGTCGAGCTGCTGAATCCGCAACGCATGTTTTTTCCGCTGCCATCCGAGTTTCAACCGGTATTTGACAAGCCGCGCGACTGTATGGTCGGAGCATGGGGTGACTGAGGGGGCTGCACATCGTGGAGTATCCACGAAAGCGCGATCTTGGAAGAGCGGGGTGTCGCGACAGCCACCATCTGTTCGGAGGAGTTTGCGCACCTCGGCAAGCTAGAAGCTTCCGCCTTGGGGGTACCGTATCTTCCCATAATCGTAGTGCCGCATCCGGTTGCAGACCTTAAACCGGAAGAAGTCCACGCATTAGCCGATCGGGTTTTTGGGGAGATCCTGTATGCCCTCACCGAGCCGCGCGAGAAGTTGATGGCTGCGCTTCGAGATAAAACATATCCGATGCCCAGCAGAGTCTTTGCCCCCCGCCCAATGTTCGCACGGTGACGGTTTCGAGGAAGATGGAGGCGGAATTATGACCGAAGGCAAGCTGCTACAATCCGAAAGTTTCGAGGCGCCGGATTCGGCTAAGGCGTTCAATAATCTATTTTTTGCCAGGGGATGGACGGATGGCCTTCCCATTATGCCCCCGACCGAGGAGGCCGTGCTGGAGATGCTGTCGTATACCGACCGGAAGCCTGAAGAGGTTGTGGGGATTTTGCTCCCCCGTCACGGCGAAGCCACTGTAGAAAAGATCGCGATCAATGCCGTGATGGCGGGATGTCTTCCAGGCTATCTGCCGATACTCATCGCGGCAGTTGAAGCAATGGCCGAGCCACAATATTTTCTCAGGCAGGTCCTGACCTCGACCCATGGCTGCTCGCCCCTGGTGATGATCAACGGCCCCCTTGTGACGGAACTCGAGATTAACTACGGGTACCACACCACAGGGGAAGGCCTCCGAAGCAATGCCACGATCGGACGAGCAATCCGGTTAATCGTCAGGAACATCGCCGGCGTCCCTGGCAGGACCGATGTCGATACGTTCGGGGCAATAACTCGCTACCACCATATCTTTGCCGAGAACGAGGGGGAAAATCCTTGGGAGCCACTCCATGTCGAACGGGGCATCGCCAGGGAAACGAGCGCTGTAACCGTTTTCGGGGCAGAGCCTTCACAGCACCTAGATGATATGGGCAGCACAAACGCTCAAAACCTGCTTTGGGCCATGGTGAATACCATGCCCGGGGCTGGCACCCGCCACTTTCAGGAGTTCGGTGAGCCCGTCATCTGTTTCGGCCCCCAGCACGCGCGCACTCTTGCGGAAGGCGGCTTCTCGAAGAACGACGTCAAGCGCTTCATCTACGAGCATTCGAGGCTTCCGATTAAGAAAGCCTCACCAGAGACCTTTCGGAAAATCAACGTCGTTGCCGCACCGAAATGGTACACCGACCTCAGTGACGAGGCGTGCATCCCCATAGCAGAAAAACCAGAAGACATCACAATCCTGGTCAGCGGAGGGGCGGGCACCCATTCTCTCTTTATTCCTCAGCAGGTCAATGTTCGATCCGTCACAAAACCGATAACATTTAAAGACGGCACACCGGTCAAATCAATTAAAGACTTTCGGCGGTAGGCTGACCGGGGGCGTGTGCGGGTTGTTGCGCGCGCCCCCGGATTTCCGGGACATCAAGCGCAGTCCTAATTCTCGGCCCCGCTGACCCCCGCCCGGCACCCGGGGGCTGAATGCTATGACGGCTGCGGATTAGGTGGGGCTTGTTGTGCGTGGGTTCGCCAAGATGTTTTGGCGTCTCCATATTCATCTGCCGGGGGGGGAGGGGATCAACCGCTGTGATGGCTAGGGCCTCCGCAAAACAACGGCATAGAGTTTTTTCGTGAACGGCGGCGAGGGGTCTTCGAACTTCTTGAGCGAGAGGATTTCGAAGTCCGTCGCGAGTCTCCGCACCTTCTTCGCCGAGAAGAATTGCACGACTAGTCCCATAGGATTCTGCCACATTTCCTCCCCGATGTGCTTCCCCTAGCGAAAATGAGGGTAATGATCGTTTTGGGAGGAGTAGATATTCAACCTGTTCGGTTTCAGGACCCGCAGGACCTCGGCGAGGTTTCTTAGTAGTTCCGCCTCGGTCAGTTCCATTATAAAGAACAAGTGAGAGAAGCAGCCGCCGAAATGCGCATCGGGAAATGGAAGCGCTTGCCGCGCATCGTGGCGCTGAACCGCGAGGCGCGTGTCGACACCGAATAGCCTGAACAATGCGGTAGCCCCCGCTTCAGGCGGTATCCGCAGCAACGCCAGGGCGGGGGGGGACGCGCTGCTACGCTTTCTTCTTTTCTTCCGGTTTCAGCGGGTGCCGGGGCTTTTGATTTGCCTGTCCGGACTTCTCTGCCGGCGGGGGCACGGCCGGTTTTCCCGGGCCGGAGGCGGGCGGCGCAGATCGCGCCGGTTCCTGGGCGGTAGGCTGCGCCTGGAGCGACAGCATGTGCTCCATCTGCCTCCGGATGTGCTCGGGAATCATTGACTCGGAGGGACTCGCTGGTGGTGCGGCGGGCGGCGCCGGCGGGGACGCCGCTGGACCAGCGGGCGCCACCGGTTTCGCTAGGGGGGGAGGACTCGCCGGCTTCTCAGGCTCGGCGGGGACCGAGAGCACCCGTATTCCCAGGGAAGAGGCCGTCACCGACACCGGTGCGTGCGGTGGCGGGGCAGGCGCTTCCGCGGGCGGGGAGGGCGATGCCTGGCTCTGCGCCCTGGCGACGATGTCCGCGAGGCGCTTCGTATCCGCCTCCGTCAGGTCCAGGAATTTGACGCCCATCCCCGGCGGGAAGGGGCTGCGGCTGGTTCCCGGATTCGACCAGACGACGACCCCGGATATCACCAACGGCTCCGCGAGGCCGGGGAGCGGGAGCCGGAGCCGGAGCTTTCGGTCGCGCGGCTGCGGCTGCGGGGTGCAGACGTAGATGCCCCCGATGCTGATGTTCATGCTCTGGGCGGTCTGGAAATCCTGGACGGGCTGGTACTGAACTTCGAGCTCGACATCGACCCGCGGGTGGATCCGCTGCTCCGACATGCGCACCCTCGCCGGGAAAACCCTTGACCGATGCAATGGCGTCGTCTGGGCGGACGATGCGAACTTTTCACGGTCAAGGTAGCAAGCAAGCCGCCGGAACACAACAAGAATTCCGCCCGCCCGCCGCCAGGGCACTGTGCCACAACTACATACAGATCAAGCCATTACCCGACGCCCAGCGGCGGCGGAATGTGTGGAATACGGAGATCCGGCAGCGTCTTCACTGCTCTGCCGCTGGCAATCGGCCCGGTCTCTCTCGAAGTTCTTGCCCTTGAGCGCGCCTACCAGCTCTCCCCCGGCCGGGCCGCCCACTCGACGCCGAGCTCGGCCAGCTTGGCGAAGGTCGGCCAGCCGGTCTCGGGATCCCAGCCCTCCATCTGGTAGTAGAGGCGGAGGGCCCGGGCGAACAACTCGGGGTCGACCCGGACGTCCTTCAGCGGCCCGCTGGTGAAGGCCTCGTGCAGCCGCGGGGGCAGCTGGTCATCCTTGGGGGTGAAGCCCTCGCGGCAGTTGAAGACGCGGGCCAGCGCCTTGGACCGCTCCGCCACCTTGATGAGCTCCCACAGGCTGGTGTCCCAGCCGGTCAGCGCCCGCATGGCGTTGGTGACC